>JADQBM010000102.1 GCA_016278615.1 Clostridia bacterium
CATCCTTTGATATTTCTTCAATTATGAAATTACCTGAAGTAGTAGATAAATTATTGATTTCACCGGAATTATCCACTGAAAGCATTGTGGGGAATTCATTAAGCGAAGTAATTTCTAAACTATTATTGGACATTATCAGCATTGTATTGATTATTCTTGCAGTAAAGATAATCCTTTTGGTTCTTTCCACTATTTTAGACAACTTTGCAAAGCTCCCTGTACTTAAGCAGATGAATAGATTTAGTGGACTGTTGTTCGGATTTGCAAAAGGGGGTATAATAATATTTATTATATTGGCAGTATGTGTGCCGATTATCAGTCTCATAGAAAATGATTTTATTTTCAACTCGTTGCAAAATTCAACGATGACAAAATATTTATACGACCATAACCTGTTGTTGTTGCTTTTTAAGCAAGCAACAGATGGCCTATTACACTTTTAAATGAAGATAAAAAAATAAAATAATACGAGAGGGTGATTTTATGCCGATGGATTTAAATATTGGTGATAGAGTTGAATTAAAAAAGCAACACCCATGTGGGAACCATATATTTGAAATTGCAAGAACTGGTATGGATTTCAGAATAAAATGTATCGAATGTGGTAAACAGCTTTGGTTAAGTAGGAGTAAATTAGAAAAAAGAATAAAAAAGGTAACGCCTAAAATGGACTAAAGGAGAATTAAGGATGATTTTGCTAAGGCAAAATCTAAAGTAAAATATAAAAAGAAATAAATTTAATGTTTGACATTGGTATCAATATTTGTTAAAATACATACAATTTATTAACGAAATTTATTGCTGTGATGGAGTTATTATTTTTTCAACTATTTTGGTTAAGAGAGTCGGCGGTAGCTGCGAGCCGAACCATGGAAAAAATGAGCCTCACTCCGGAGCATTATCTCAGAACACCGGTAGTAAGAGATAACGGCAGGCACCGTTACAAGCCAAGGATTTGATGGAATCCTGTTAAGCGGCTGTATTTTACAGCAAAAAGGGTGGTACCACGGGAAATGATCTCGTCCCTACAAGTAATTGTAGTGACGAGTTTTTTTATTTTATTGCTTTAGTGTTTCAGAGAAGATCCATCGCCTTCTTCTGTTCTTTATAAAATTGGAGGATATATAAAATGACTAAGAAAATGATTATTTTTGATACGACTTTAAGAGATGGAGAACAATCTCCAGGCTGTAGTATGAATAATATAGAAAAGATTGAGATGGCCAAGCAACTTGAAAGACTTAGGGTCAATGTCATTGAAGCTGGTTTTGCCGCTGCATCTCCAGGAGATTTTGCATCCGTTAAAGAAGTTGCAGAAACCATTAAAGAGTGCTCCGTTGCCAGTTTAGCAAGAGCCTTAAAAAGTGATATTGACAGGTCTTGGGAGGCAATAAAAAATGCGAAGGCACCAAGAATCCATACTTTTATTGCTACCTCTGACATTCATATGAAATATAAGCTTAAAATGACGCCGGATCAAGTAAAAGAAAATGCAATAGCAATGGTGGGCTATGCTAAAAAATACTGTTCAGATATTGAGTTTTCAGCTGAAGATGCTACAAGGAGTGATCCTTATTTTTTGGCCGAACTTTTCGAAGAAGTCATTAAAGCCGGCGCAACAACATTAAACATACCGGATACGGTTGGCTATACCACACCAGACGAGTTTTATAACTTTATTATGACCATTAAGGAACATACCCCAAGTATTCACAAGGCAATTATTTCAGTTCATTGTCATAACGATTTAGGGCTTGCAGTCGCCAATTCTTTAGCAGCAGCAAAAGCCGGAGCAACTCAATTCGAATGTACCATAAACGGAATCGGTGAAAGGGCAGGAAATGCTGCTTTAGAAGAACTGGTTATGATTATGGATACAAGAAAGGATGTCTATCAGTTAGCCTCTGATATTAGGACAGAAGAGATTGTTAGGTCGTCCATGCTTTTAACCAGAATTACGGGAGTTAAAGTTCAGCCCAATAAAGCCATAGTAGGGAAAAATGCCTTTGCTCATGAATCCGGGATACATCAACATGGGATGTTGAATAATAAAAAAACTTACGAAATAATGACACCAGAGTCTGTAGGATTAAAAGCAAATACAATGGTTCTTGGAAAGCATTCAGGAAAGCATGCTTTTGAAGATAAGGTAAAACAATTGGGATACACTTTAGATAAAGACGATTTAGGGAAGGCTTTTGCTAAATTTAAAGATATTGCAGATAAGAAAAAAGAAGTATATGATAGAGATATTGACGCCATCATATCAAAAGAATCTGTTCAGGTTCCAAAGACTTATACACTTACACGTTTTGTTATTAATAGTGGTAATACCATTACATCTACAGCGTCTGTCACGATGAAAAAAGGTGGAAAAAATATCGAAAAGGTGTCAGTGGGAGATGGTCCTATTGATGCAGCCTTTAATGCCATTCAGAAAATTGTGGGGAAAAAGCTTAAATTAGAAGATTATCAATTGCAATCCGTAACAGAAGGTGGAGATGCTTTAGGAGATGCACTTGTAAAGCTTAGTAATGGAGTGGGGCAAATTCATGTGGGGAGAGGTCTTAGCACAGATGTGGTAGAAGCAAGCATACAGGCATTTATTAATGCTGTTAATAAAATGATTGATCAAGAAACAGATTAGGAGGGTATTATGGCTGAAGGGATAAAGATATTTGATTCATCGCTCAGAGATGGGGCTCAAGCAAAAGGGATATCCTTTTCTGTCAAGGATAAAATCAAAGTCGTTGAGGCTTTGGATAGATTGGGAATTAACTATGTTGAAGCGGGTAACCCAGGGTCTAACTCTAAAGATATGGAATTCTTTAAATGTATGCAAGAAAAAAAATTAATGAATGTCCAACTCACGGCCTTTGGAAGTACACGAAGAAAAGGAATATCTGTTGAAGAAGATGTTAATGTGAAAAGTCTGTTACTTGCCCAAACACCCGTTGTCGCTATTTTCGGTAAGTCTTGGGATTTCCATGTAACAGGGGTCATAAAAACAACATTAGAAGAAAACTTAAAAATGATTAAGGATACCATATCCTTTTTTAAAATGCATAATAAAGAAGTTGTTTTTGATGCGGAGCATTTTTTTGATGGATATAAAGCGAACCCGGAATATGCAACAATAACTTTAAAAGCGGCCATTGATGGTGGAATCGATTGTTTGGCCTTGTGTGATACAAACGGCGGCACCTTTCCTGACGAAATATTCAGTATTACCCAAAAGATTGTTTCTGATTTTGATGTAGAGGTTGGCATCCATTGTCATAATGATTGCGGGATGGCTGTTGCAAATTCAATTATGGCTGTAAAAGCAGGTGCTACCCATGTGCAAGGTACTTTTTTAGGATTTGGGGAAAGATGTGGAAATGCAAATTTGTCCACCCTCATCCCAAATCTTCAAATAAAACGAAAGTATCGATGCATCGACGATGACAGCTTATCCAAACTAAAAGAGACGGCACAATATATTTCTGAAGTGACCAATATGAAATTAGAATCCTCACTACCCTATGTGGGAGAGAATGCATTTGCTCACAAAGGGGGTATGCACATAGATGGTGTGACAAAAGCCAGCCATTCCTTTGAGCATATTGAACCTGAGAAAGTTGGAAATTCAAGAAAATTTCTTATGTCGGAAGTGTCAGGTAAAAATACCATTATAAAAAAAATTCAAAACATTGAGCCAACCCTGACAAAAGATTCAAAAGAAACAGAAGAATTGGTGGATAAGTTAAAGCTATTAGAGCATGAAGGCTATCAATTTGAAGGAGCTGAAACCTCTTTTGAGATGATCATAAGAAAGCATCTGAAAAAGTTCAAACCATTTTTCAAATTAATATATTATAGAGTAATAGAAGAAGAACCCGTAATCGATAAAAATTGCAGTGCAAGGGCAATGATCAAAATAAGTGTTGACGGAAAAGAAGAAATGACTGCTACTGAAGGAAATGGTCCAGTAAATGCTTTAGACAAAGCCATCCGAAAGGCGCTGGAGGTCTTTTATCCAAATCTTAAGGAAATGTATTTATCAGATTACAAAGTACGTGTATTAGATGCAAATAGCGCAACTGCTGCTAAGGTCAGAGTGCTTATAGAATCAACAGACGGAAAACATTGGTGGACTACAGTGGGCGTCTCTGGTAATATAATCGAAGCAAGTATGATTGCCTTGGTAGATTCAATTGAGTATAAGCTCAATAAAGACATGGAAGAAATGAATAAAAACAACGGATAATGGAGGAGAAACTATGGGTATGACAATGACACAAAAAATTCTTGCAGCGCATGCCGGGCTCAAAGAAGTGAAGGCCGGACAATTTATAGAGGCAGAATTAGATATTGTATTAGGAAATGATGTAACGACACCTGTTGCAATTAAAGAATTTAAAAAAATGGGCGCTACTTCAGTTTATGATAAAAATAAAGTTGTAATTGTGCCGGATCACTTTACACCTAACAAAGATATTAAGGCTGCCGAACAATGTAAAATGGTTAGAGAATTTTCAGTAGACATGGATATAGAAAACTATTTTGAAGTAGGGCAGATGGGAATAGAACATTGCTTGCTCCCAGAAAAGGGCTTGGTAGTTGCAGGAGATGTTATAATAGGTGCGGACTCCCATACTTGTACCTATGGCGCTTTAGGGGCCTTCTCCACAGGTATCGGTTCAACAGATATGGCTGCTGGTATGGCCAGAGGAAAAGCATGGTTTAAGGTCCCTGGAGCCATAAAATTTGAACTGGTTGGAAAGCCAAAAAAATGGGTGAGTGGAAAAGACATCATTCTTCATATTATCGGGATGATAGGAGTAGATGGTGCACTTTATAAATCCATGGAATTTGTAGGAGAAGGTTTTGAAAATCTATCTATGGACGACCGATTTGCTATGGCAAACATGGCCATAGAAGCCGGAGCTAAAAACGGAATCTTTATGGTTGATGAAAAGACCATTAAATATATAAAAGCACATTCAAAAAAAGAATATTCTTTATACAATCCAGATAAAGATGCAGAATACGATGAGACATATGTGATTGATTTAAGCACAATAAGACCGACAGTGGCTTTCCCGCATCTCCCGGACAATACCAGAACAATTGATGAAGTAGGGGAAGTAAAAATTGATCAGGTTGTAATCGGTTCTTGCACAAACGGAAGAATGGAAGACATGAGAATTGCAGCAGAAATATTAAAGGATAAAAAAGTGGCTAAAAACCTAAGAGTCATTATATTTCCTGGGACTCAAAATATTTATCTTCAGTGTATTAAAGAGGGGATCGCAGAAATATTTGTTAAAGCGGGAGCTGTTTTTTCAACGCCGACTTGTGGACCTTGTTTAGGTGGGCACATGGGAATATTAGCACCTGGAGAAAGAGCTATTGCTACAACAAATAGGAACTTTGTAGGTAGAATGGGACATCCGGAATCAGAAGTATACCTTTCAGGTCCAGCAGTAGCAGCAGCATCAGCCCTGACAGGATATATTACAAACCCAGAGAAGATTTAAAAAAAATCTAATGCATAATGAACAATGAATAATGAACAATGAACAATTAAGGTTGAATTTGCTATACAAATTCTTCTTCTTTATACTAAAGAAGATTTTGTGCATACAAAATCATTCCTTCATTATTCATTATTCATTATTAATTCTTAATTAATAATGGAGGTTTATAATGATTACAAAAGGAAAAGTTTTTAAATATGGAAACAATGTTGATACAGATGTTATTATACCGGCAAGATATTTAAACACATCGGATCCAGATGAGCTTGCAAAACACTGCATGGAAGATATAGATAAGGATTTTGCAAAAAAGGTTCAGGAAGGCGATATTATTGTTGCCAATAAAAACTTTGGTTGTGGATCCTCCAGAGAACATGCACCTATTGCCATTAAAGCTTCAGGCATTTCCTGTGTTATTGCATCTACTTATGCAAGAATATTCTATAGAAATGCTTTTAACACAGGCCTTCCGATCCTTGAATGTCAAGAAGCTTCGGAAAAAATTAAGAATGGCGATGAAGTTGAAATAAACTTTATAACAGGAGAAATAAAAAACATTACAAGCAATGAAGTCTACCATGCCCAACCCTTTCCTGAATTTATTCAAAAGGTTATTGACAGCGATGGACTTGTAAATTATGTTAAGAGCAACCTATAATAGAGAAACTGAAGTTTAAATATAAATAGAAGTTGAAGTATAAGAGTAAGTGTAAGTATAAGCAGATGTTGAAGTATAATTGTAAGTGGAAGAGTAAATCCGTAGGGGCAGGTCCCCGTGCCTGCCCGTGAAAGGCAAGAATAAGAGGAAATTGAAGTGTAAGTATAAATAGATGTTGAAGTATAAGTGTAAGTCTAAGTGTAAATGCAATATATAAACTACTCCGAAGGAGTCCACTCAAACTTAAACTTCAACTAAAGTAATACTACTCTCCGAAGGAGTCCACTTAAACTCAAACTTCAACTAAATAATTACTACTCCGAAGGAGTCCACTTAAACTTACAATTCAATTTATTAAAAAAGTGAGGTATAAATAATGCAGTATAAAATAGCAGTAGTCCCAGGGGATGGGATTGGACCGGATGTGGTGGAGGAAACCATAAAAGTACTGGATAAAGTCGGCGAAAAATTTGGACATGTCTTTGAATATACCAAGTATCTGGCAGGAGGCGCTGCCCTTAACCAAATGGGTGAGCCACTTCCTCAGGAAACTTTGGAAGGCTGTAAAAATAGTGATGCGGTATTACTGGGGGCAGTTGGAGGCCCAAAATGGGATGACCTTCCGGGAGAGAAGCGACCAGAACAAGCCTTGTTAGGACTTCGAAAAGGGTTGGGATTATTTGCGAATCTTCGTCCCGCCATACTATTTGAAGCCCTCAAGGAAGCCTGTCCTCTTAAATCGGAGATTATAGGAGATGGACTGGATATTTGTGTTGTCAGAGAGTTGACAGGTGGCATTTATTTTGGAGAAAAGGGATTTAAAGAAACGGAATATGGGAAAGCCGCATACGATGTCAAAATATATTCTGAAGGTGAAGTAAAAAGAATTGCCAAGATTGCCTTTGACATGGCCATGAAGCGTGGTAAAAAAATTACAAGTGTTGATAAAGCCAATATTTTGGAAAGTTCAAGACTCTGGAGACGAGTCGTTCAAGAGGTTGCAATAGATTATCCTGAAGTAGAATTGAGTCATATGTATGTAGACAATGCCGCTATGCAATTAATTAGAGACCCCAATCAGTTTGATGTCATTGTAACGGGAAATATGTTTGGTGATATCCTCTCAGATGAAGCAAGTATGATAACGGGATCTATCGGCATGTTGCCTTCGGCCAGTCTTGCAGAGGGTAATTTTGGTTTGTACGAACCTGTTCATGGGAGTGCACCTGATATCGCAGGCCAAAATAAGGCAAACCCTATGGCAACGATTCTGTCTGCTGCCATGATGCTGAAATATACTTTCAATTTATCGGAAGAATCAGACGTTATTGAAATGGCTGTGAAATCTGTTCTGAATCAAGGTTATAGAACAGGTGATATTATGAGTCCCAATATGAAACTTGTTGGAACTAAGGAAATGGGACAGCTAATTCTTAAAGAGATTAAGAATTAATGAGAATTAATGAGGAGATTTTTCGTTCATGGAAAAATCTCTTTTTACTTTTGCCATATTTCTTTAAGATGGTGTATAGCTAAAGGAATATGGGCAAGAGGAATTTGAGTATAATACAATAGGATTACAGGCGTAGTTTTTTCTCTTTTCCTAATCATATATTTTTCTATTGGAACCGCATCTAATTTTGACATTGCGGCTTCGTCACATAATTGGTCAACAGGCTTTTGGGAATTTATTTCAAGCAAAACATGAAGTCCAGAAGTATGACTGAGAACTTTTACAAATCCCGGCATTTCTTTTTGAATACAGTCTACTAAAAGTTGAACTTTATTGGTGTATAGTTTTCTAAGCTTTTTGATTTGTTTTTGATAAAAGCCTTCTTTCATATAAAGTGCCAATGCAAGCTGTTCAATTTTAGAACAAGTCTGACTGTAGTTATTCATAACTTTTTCATAATAGTTAAGCATGGATGGGGGTAAAATGATATAGCTAATCTTTATTGAAGGCAGTAGCGTTGTAGAGAAAGAGCCTAAGTAAATGACTTTCTCTTTTTGGTCCAAGCCTTGAAGAGAAGGAACTGGGCGGCCATAGTACCTGAGCTCACTGTCATAATCATCTTCAATAATGATGCCGTTAACCTCATAGGCCCAATCCAATAATTCGTACCTTTTGGCTATGGGCATAACAGAGCCCAAGGGAAACTGATGAGAGGGACTAACATAAACCATTGAACACATACTATTTCTTAATTCTTTCATGTTAATTCCGTCTTTATCAATAGATACAGGCGAAATGGAAAATCCTCTATCAGAAAAAATTTTACGAGGTGGATAATAGCCTGGATCTTCAAAAGCAACATGATGAATACGAATGCTTTCAAGGATAACGCCTAAAATACTCATAATCTGCTGAGTTCCAGCACCGATTACAATTTGTTCTGGTGTACACATGGCACCCCTTGATTGATAAACATACTTAGAAATTTCATTTCTAAGTGCTCTTTCCCCTTGTGGAGACGCTTCTGAAAGGACAGAATGCATATGATCGTTTAAGACTCTATTGAGGCATTTTTTCCATTTAATAAAATCAAAAGATGAAACATCCGTAAATCTGTCTTGAAGACTCTCGGGTTGCGTATCTTCAAGATAGGGGTTGAAATGTTTTGAAGGACCTATCAATCCTTTAGAAATATTATTGGTATAGTACCCAGATTGGGGTCTGCTGTAAATATAGCCTTCAACCAACAGTTGATCATAAGAAGACGCTACAGTTGTTTTGCTTAGGCTAAGAATACCGGACAACTCCCGAATGGAAGGAAGCTTTTCATGGGGAATAATTCGACCACTCAAGATCTCATTTTTAATGTATTCATATATTTGAACGTATAAAGGGATACTAGACACATAGTCTAAGTTGGGGGTAATTGTATTCATATCATCACCTACTGTACACTAAAAAATATCAAAAACTGACTCTTTTAATAAGTACACATTAATATTAATATTATAAATGCAGAATAATATATTTTCAATACTTATTTAGGAGTGATTCATAATGACAAGTAAAAAGACACAACAAATCGTCTATACAGCCCTAATGGCAGCCTTAATCTTTGCTACAACTTTTGCAATAAGGATTCCAGTTCCCTTTACTCAAGGATATATTCACCCAGGTGATAGCATGATCTTCATTGGGGTATTAATACTTGGCTGGAGAAATGGTGCCATTGCAGCAGGAATGGGGTCGGCACTTTCGGATTTATTAGCGGGGTATACCCAATATATACTGCCCACTCTGATCATAAAAGGATTAATGGCTGTATTTATGGGATTGGCCTTAGAAAAAAGTAATAATAACAAAAAAAGCATTGTTGCATTAAGCGGCATTACGGTGGGTGTCTGGATGGCATTTAACTTTATTATTCATAGAATCATTACAGTGAATGCAGTGAATGAATCCCATACCCTCATTAATTCTTTAGAGGATGTTTCCAATACATTAGAGTTGACAACCTTAGTGGAAAAAGCCGAGAGTCAAATATTTATTTTTGCTTTGATTATTCCTTTATTTTTAATCGGAATCTCTATATACATTAGAAAAAAAGAGAACATTTCTATTCATATTCCACAACTATTGGGCATGACAATAGCAGGGTTATGGATGGTCTTTGGATATTTTATAGTAGCGGGTATTATGTATGGGAGTTTTGCCATTGCAGCTTTCAGTGTTCCATGGAATATCATTCAGTATATTATGGGTTTTGTCATTGCAATAATTGTTTGGGAAGCTTTGAAAAAAACTTCGATTCAGAAATACTATGAAAAGTAGAGGACAGGGCACTTTAGATTAAAGATGAGAGATGAGAATGAGATGAAGGATAAGGATTAGGGATGAAAGGTGAAGAACTGAGAACTAAAAAGTAGACATAACAAAGAACAGGAGCAGATGTGTAGGGTGGGTCGCTGTGACCACCCAAACTATGTTAAACTGTTCTTTTTTTTAAAAGTAATAAAATGTATTTGATATGAAGGAGACCTTACATAGAAAATCGAATCTAAAGAAGAGGCGTGTTCCATTATCTCATAGAGGTGTGAAATGGATATTAAAAATTTGTATTTTAAACTATTAAAAAACAACACCCATAAGCCCGATAGAATTCAACAACTGATGGAAATAGGGCTTAGCTATGAGCTACTGAGAACAAGGGTTTTTTCAAAAGATCCTTATGCATTAAGATATTTAAATGAGTTTTCTTTGAAGCTGATGAAACAGGCCTTTGAGAAACCAGAGGAATCGGTGTGGGTGAATCTCTTTGTGCCTTGTGAAGTGATGCATGCCTTTGGCCTTAAGCCAATTTCCATAGAATATTTTGCTTCTTTTCTTGCAGGATTTCAGCTTCAGAATATTTATTTAGATAAAGCCAATCACTTAGGTTTGTCGGACACATTGTGTAGCTATCACAAAGCTTTTATTGGTGCAGTTGAAAGTGGAATTGTGTCTTCTCCTGCATTTGCAGTGGCAACCTCTATTATTTGTGACGCCAATAACAGTACTTTTGCTTATTTGACGCATAAATGTGATGTGCCCTACTTTCTATTAGATATACCTCATGAAAAGAGTAAAGGGGCTATATCTTATGTATATAATCAGCTTATGGAAATGATAGAGCACATAGAAAAGGCAACCCATAGAAAGTTTGATATAAAGGTACTTAGAACATGTATACAGGCAGAAAATAAAACCTTGAATTATGTGAGAGAATCCCTACCCTTGTTACGGGAAAGGCTTTATTCAAAGACCATGACCCATGAGATGTATATGTTAAATATGGCTTATATATATATGGGAAGCCCAGAGGCATTACATTTTTATAAAAGCATGTACAATGAATTAGAAAAAGAGCCTAAGGGAAAAAAGAAACGCCTTTTGTGGATTCATACAATGCCTTTTCCATTTGAACCCTTTAAAAAAATATTTAGCCAAGACAGTCCATTTGATGTAGTTGCAATGGAATTGAATTGTCCTGAAACAAGTTCTCTTGATGAGGAAAATCCCTTAAAAGCACTCTCTGAAAAAATGATTGATAATATCTATAACGGTTCCTATGAACGAAAAATTAAAAAAATTATGGATCTCGCTGAAGTTTTAAAAGTGGATGGAATCATTCAATTTTGTCATTTGGGATGTCGTCAAAATGCTGGGGGTACGGTATTATTAAAAGAATCTTTAAGGGAAAAAGACATTCCTTTTTTGTCTATAGAAGGGGATGGCCTTGATATGAGAAATAATCAGCAAGGACAGCTTATCACAAGAGTAGAAGCTTTCCTTGAAATGATAAAATAGGCTACGACCTCGAAGGCATTATAAGGAGGTAAAAAATGATTGGATATGTTTGTAAATATACACCTATAGAAGTATTTGAATTTATGGGGGAAACCTGTGAAAAGATTGAACCAGAGCTTCATAGCACTCCTACTGCAGATGCCTTGTTTCACCCAAATATGTGTACATATTCTAAAGCCGTATTGGAAGCGTGCTTATCCAAAACTTACCATAAGATTATTTTTGCCAATTGCTGTGATAGCATTCGAAGAGTATATGACATACTTAAATATAGATTTCCAAAACAATTCATTTATATGATGGAACTCCCAAGAAAAAACACAGAAGAAGCGTTGATTTTTTATAAAGATGAAATTCACAAACTCATTTTGGCCTATGAGGCTTTTACTGGGCGATCTTTTGCATTTGCTAACTTTAATCAATATTTGAACCAGCGTTTCAAGGAAGATCAAAGAGAAGATGCAAATGAAATACTCTTGTTGGGTGCCAGGACGTCAAAATATTTAAAAGAGAACCTTCAAAGTCGTATGAATTCATTTAAAGATTTGACCTGCTCCTCACATAGCCAAGCAAGGCCCTTAAAAGAAAACAGCTATGAGGAAGGTCTGCTAAACCAATTTCCCTGTATGAGAATGGAAAAGTATTGGGATGACGTGTCCAAAGTTATTGACAAGAGTCAGTTTACAGGAATTTTATATCATACCATTAAGTTTTGCGATTTTTACTCTTACGGATATGCTTTATTAAAAGAGAAAAAGCATTTGAAAGTATTGAAGCTGGAAACAGATTATATGAAACAAGGAACAGGACAGCTCCTAACACGCATTGAAGCTTTTTTAGAATCCATGAAAGATAGCAAATCTGATTTAATGAAAAAAAATGAAAATGATTGGGTTATAGGAATTGATAGTGGGTCCACCTCAACCAATATTGTTTTAATGAATCAAGAAAAAAAGGTGATTGCTTATCATATTTTGCCAACAGGGGCAAAGAGCATTCAGAGTGCAGAACAAGGGTATAAAGAGCTTCTATCAAAAGCAGGGCTTGGGGCAGATGATGTTTCATATGTTGTGGCAACGGGCTATGGTCGAGTAAAGATTCCTTTTGCAGATGAATGTGTAACAGAAATTTCTTGCCATGGAAAAGGGGCCAGTTTTTTTGATTCATCTGTTAGAACCATCATTGACATAGGCGGTCAGGATAGCAAAGTGATTCGCATCAATGAAAAAGGAGATGTATTAGATTTTATTATGAATGATAAATGTGCTGCAGGAACCGGTCGATTTTTAGAGATGATGTCAAGCACCTTGGAAATGTCTCTTGATGACATGGGAGATGAACATGAAAAAGCAAGAGAACCTTTAGAAATCAGTAGTATGTGTACTGTATTTGCAGAGTCCGAGGTCATTTCGCTAATTGCCGATAATAAAGAAAAGGCAGATATTGTTGCTGCTTTGAATCGATCAGTGGTTACAAGAGTCCTATCCATGATTGAAAGACTGGGGAGAAAGCACGCCTATATGATGACAGGTGGTGTTGCTAAAAATAGAGGAGTCGTTAAAACCATGGAAGAAAAATTAGGCGAAAAAGTCATTATTCCGGAAGAGCCACAAATCATAGGGGCTGTAGGTGCATGCTTGGTGGCACTTTCAAGAAAAGAAGCTTAGATTTCGGTAAGGTTCTTCCAATATCTGCGGGGCATATACTGAGCCTGTAATTTTGGATTTTTTCTTTCCCCAATGCCTATGTGATTATAATAATTTTTCCACAAGGATCTGTAGTATTCCTCTTTCTTTTGCAAGGGGAAATCGGTTTTTGAATCAAAATCTGTTATATACCATATCCCATCTGAAGAAATCAAAGCTTTAGATCTTCGTTGATCGTGAATAATGAACTTTTCATTTTTCAAGCGATCTGAAAAATGATCCCCTAGAAGGATTAAAATGTTGTGGTCAGGTTGGATGGCGGAATATAAAAACACACCTGTGTCCGTAAATCGTATTAATCCAAGAAAACGATGACTTTCAGCCAATACTTTTTTAGAAAGGATATGAATGTCATGAATTAAAGGATCTGCATGTTGATCGTCAATGGATATTCCAATCTTAAAACCCTTCTTTAGATATTCTAAAACCAGCATTTCTTTATGAATATGGTTGGATAAATATAAATAATATGTGTTTTGCAAGGCAAGAGGTGATATTTTTTTTCTTATGGCAAAATAGACCTTATCTGAGCAAGTAAGACTTGTAACCACGCATTTATAGGGTCTTAACAAATCTGACTGATACTGAGATTCCAAAAAAACACCCGAAGCAGGTTCTTCGTAATAATGCAAATAAACACAAGTCAACAGCCCCTCAAAAGACCCATCATATAAATAATCCACCATGATAATCCTCCTTTGCTATCAGGTAACTTTTTCCCATCCCTATAAAATTTAAAATAATATTTGTCTTTTAGTTTCTCCTGTTACCTGTATTATATTTTTCCTGTAACCTGTCCCCTGAATTAATTCCTGTCCCAAAAGGTCAGTTGTTGTTCTGCATTGATTTCTGGAAAAAGTGCGTTCTTTATGGTTTCTGGTTTCAAAGAAATCTTTCCATAATACTTGCCACAGCAGGTAATAAAATACTTTGCTCGCTTCACAACAATGCCCATTTTAGCTAAGTGCTCATATTTAACAGCTGCCCTTCTTCTTTGAGCAACAATTTTGTAAGCAGATCTCACACCGATGCCAGGCACTCTCAGAAGTTCTTCATAAGAAACCCTATTGATTTCAATAGGAAATTGATGCATATTTCTTAGAGCCCAAGACATTTTCGGGTCTAAATCCAAATCTAAGAAAGGAGAGGACAAATCTATCAGTTCATCAGCTTTAAAAAAATAAAATCGCAACAACCAATCCGCCTGATACAATCTATTTTCTCGCTTAAGGGGAGGGGGTGAGGATGGGACAGGCAGCAAAGAAGAACTTACCACAGGCATATAAGCGGAATAGTAGACTCTTTTTAGATGGAACTTATGATACATCTGTTGGGCAGCATTAAGGATCAGATAATCATTTTCTTTAGAAGCACCAATGATCATTTGGGTAGATTGCCCTGCACCTGCAAATTTATCAATTCCTTTAAACTTTTTTCTTAGATCATTGTTTTCATTTATCTTGTTATGAATATGGTCCATGGGGGATAAAATAGCACTTAGCTTTTTTTGAGGTGCCAAAAGCTGTAAACTACTTTCGCTGGGAAGCTCTATGTTTACACTGATTCTGTCTGCTAAAATCCCTATTTTGTTAATAAGTCCTGAGCTTGTACCTGGAATAATTTTCGCGTGTATGTACCCATTGAAGCTATAAGTCTCTCTGAGCAATTGAAGTGATTTTAGCATTTTCTCCATGGTAGTATCAGGATTTATCTCAACTGCAGAGCTTAAAAAAAGACCTTCAATGTAATTTCTTCTGTAAAATTCAATGGTAATCTGCGCAATTTCTTCTGGCTCTAAACTGGCTCTTTTTGTTTCTGCGCTGCATCGATTGACACAATAAACACAGTTATAAACACATTTGTTGGTAAGAAGAATTTTGAGCAATGAAATACATCTGCCATCCGAGGCCCAAGAATGACATATACCAAAGCTTTTTGAATTACCAATGCCATTACTATTTTTCCTTTCAAGGCCGCTGGAGGCGCAAGAGACATCATATTTAGCGGCATCAGCCAGTATCCGCAACTTTTCAAGTGCTTGATTCATAGTTACCACCTCATCATATAAGAACATATGTTCTATTATACCACAGGATATTAGATTTTAAAACATACGTTCATAATTATTTCAAAAACACATATCTAAGTTGCAAAAATGGTATAATATATGTGAATTCGGAGGGCAAAGGTATGTATGAAGAATTAAAGAAAATAATTGAAGAGAGCAATAAAATTGTGTTTTTTGGTGGTGCAGGCGTTTCCACAGAAAGCGATATTTTAGATTTTAGATCAGAAGAAGGGCAGTACAAAAGCCATCAAAGGAGTAAGTATCCTCCAGAAGAGATATTGAGCAGAACTTTTTTTATGAATCATCCAGATGTGTTTTATGATTATTATAAAAAGAATATGATACATAAAAAAGCGCAACCCAACAAAGCACATAAAGCATTGGCGAAGTTAGAAAGTCAAGGAAAGCTTGAAGCCATCATTACCCAAAACATTGATGGACTGCATCAGATGGCGGGAAGCAAAAATGTATATGAACTACATGGCTCTGTACACAAAAACCACTGTGTAAAATGTGGAAAACAATTTGAAATCGACTCTGTTTTAAACTCTGAAGGCGTGCCAACGTGTTTGGAATGCGGAGGCGTGATTAAACCAAATGTTGTGCTTTACGGGGAGTCTTTAGATAATATAGTGATTAATAGTGCCATAAAGGTAGTAAGAAACGCAGATACATTAATCATTGGAGGCACCTCCTTGGTAGTCTATCCTGCAGCAAGCCTGGTTAACTATTTCAGTGGGAAGTACTTAGTTCTCATTAATAAATCCAAAACAGATTATGACAACAACGCAGACTTAGTAATACGCGCCTCTATTGGGGAAGTGTTGGGAGAAGCTGTTAGGTAATAGGAGATAAGAGATAAAAGATAATAGATAAGAGTTATGGATGATTTTGTTTAATAACAAAATCTACATCTTGAGAAAAGCTAATATTTGTTTGGCTAAATAAAAAAGGAGATTTTGCTTTGCAAAATACACCTTAATTATTATCTATTATCTGTTATCTATTATCTTTCTTTAATCATATCTCTTCCTATTTCTCAACATAATTCACCAAAGTACCAACTTTTTCGATGGTACAGGTTACTTGATCTCCAGACTTTAGATATTTGGGGGGGTCGAAACCAAGGCCTACACCTGCCGGTGTACCTGTTAAAATAATATCTCCGGGTAAGAGTTCCATTCCTTTAGATAAATCACTGATAATATTGGGAATATCAAAAATGAGGTTTTCTGTATTGGAATCTTGACGCAACTCATGGTTTACCCAGCTTTTGATATCCAATTTCACGGGGAAAGGAATAAGGCTTTTGTGAACAATCCACGGGCCAATAGAGCAGTGAGATTGAAGACTCTTCCCTTTAAACCAATTCACATGCTGTTTTTGAAGATCTCTTGCTGAGATATCGTTTCCTACGGTATATCCAAATATATAAGACTCTGCCTCATCTTCAGGGATATTAATGCCTCTTTTACCTATGACAACTCCAAGCTCTACTTCATAATCAATTTTTCCAGTTGCATTTTCATGTTTTAAAATGGTATCTCCTGTACCAATACATGGATAGGCTGATTTTGTAAAGTAAATGGGGTATTCTGGTATATCGGAAGGGCCTGCGTAGCCACGGATCTCTTTTATATGGTCTGCATAATTTTTCCCTAAGCAAATCACATTTCTTTTTGGATAGAGGATGGGGGCTTCCAATTTAATATCTGTTAGAGGAATAGGAGAAGAATCCCTTTCCTTTATCCAACGGTCCATCTTAAGATGTATAGAATCATCATAGTAATCTATTAGAGCATTCATATCCTTTGGAACAGGAAGGTTTTGAGCTGAGAAAAAGCCGCCAATGGGCGTTAAACTATTTGTTTCTAAAGAAACAATACCAATAGTTGTATTACCTTGATAGGAGTAGGTTGCAAAAATCATATTAAAACACCTCATTTATTTTTTATTACATACATCTTATTATTTTATAAAACTAAATTCAACAACAAAGAATATAAGTTGGGTATCTTTTCTTTATCCTATGATTACCCCTTGAATTCTTGACATAACTCAGAACATTGTGCATAATAAAACTGTTAAAAATAGCTTTTCATACAAAGAAATCTATGCTAAATTGTAACAGTTTGGTGGGAATATAAGTTATGATTGCGATATATGCTTTAATTACGATTATTGGATTATTTGTGGGGTCATTTATCACTGTTTGTATCTATCGTATCCCAAAAGGGGAGTCCATCCTGAAGCCTCAGTCATACTGCTTTAACTGTGGAAACCATTTAAACCCATTGGAGAGGATACCGGTGATGAGTTATCTGATGCTGTGGGGTAAATGCAAATATTGCAAAAAAAGGCTTTCTTTTTTATATCCCTTCATAGAACTCTTGTGCGGGCTATTTTTTGTATTAATTTTTCACCGGTTTGGTTTTTCGTTAGCCTTCGTAGAGTATGCTGTATTGACTTCTATTTTGATTAGTATTACAGTCATTGATATAAAGACCATGGAAATACCCGATGGGATTAATTTTTTCGGGCTTATTATGGCAGTTTTTTTTATAATAGTCCGTTTTTTTCTTTTCAAAGAAAACCTCTTGCTACATGTTTTGGGTTTTCTTGCAGGAGGGGGAATTTTCCTATTGATTGCTTTGGCAACCAAAGCAATGGGAGGCGGAGATATTAAGCTTATGGCAGTATTAGGGCTTTGGATGGGACTTAAGGCCATATTGGTCACCACAGTCTTATCCTTTATTATTGGTGCAATTGTGTCCATAGTCCTTTTGATAACTGGAAAAAGAGGTCGCAAGGACTTTATACCTTTTGGCCCATTTATTGCTGTAGCGGCGCTATTGGTTGCCTTATATGGCAAGGAGATTTGGAACACATACATCACATTTATCCTATAGTGAAATAACTGATAAATTTTTTGAAAAATAAAGATTTTCAAATGATTTATTTGGGATAATATATAGAGTAAAAAAGTAAAAACATATTGGAGGGTTTCTGTGAATATCTTAGTGACCAATGATGATGGAATCAATGCAAAAGGGATAAAAGCTTTGGTAGGAGCACTATCAGGATTAGGGAAAATATACGTCGTAGCACCAGACAGTCAAAAAAGCGCATGCGGACATGGCATAACCATACATGGACCAGTAATGGTTGAAGAAGTTGCATATGAAGGTGCAGAAAAGGCATGGGCAGTTTCGGGAACCCCTGCAGATTGCGTTAAATTAGGGGTTTCGATGTTAATCCCTGGCACCATAGATGTGCTTTTTTCAGGTATCAATCAAGGGGGAAACATGGGGACGGATATTCTTTATTCAGGCACCGTATCTGGTGCCATAGAAGGAATTCTTTTGGGTATCCCGTCTGTAGCGGTTTCCTTCGACACAAATACTGGAGTTGATTTTGGACCATCGAAAATCATATCTCGTACAGTGTGTAAGAGAATGATGACAAAAGAGTTAGAAAGAGAAACGCTATTAAACGTTAATGTGCCCTATATACCAGAGGATCAGATTAAAGGGGTTCAAATAACTAAATTAGGAATTCGTGAATATACAGAGTCCTTTCAGGAGAGAAAAGATCCCAGAGGGGGATTGTATTACTGGTATTCAGGATCACCAACAAATGTTTTCAGTGAAGAAGACACAGATGTAATGGCCATTGAAAAAGGATATATATCCATAACACCCATTCATTTTGACTTGACCAATTATCGGATTATAAATGATATAAAAGATTGGGGAATCAAGTATGAATCAAATGCTAAGTGATTATTCACTTAGCATTTTGTCATCAAAAAATTTAATAAATTCTGGAATGGCGGCATAGATAGGTAATTTTTTATAAATAATATTGAATTTTTGGACAATTTTTGTAGATTTTATCTTTATTATTCTAAGGGTGTCAAAGTCAACTTCTTCGTCAAGGGCAATATGCGGAAGAAAACCAATTCCCATTGAATAACCAACTGCTTTCTTAACAGATTCAAAAGAGCCTAACTCCAATTTAACATTCAATTTTCGAGTATCAAACCCTAATTTATTAAGGCTTTGCAAAAGTTTAACTCTAAACTCATAACTTTCGTTCATGGTGATGAAGGGATATTTAGGTAAGTCTTGTAATTCGATTTCGTTGGGAATAGGATAATCTTTATGTGAAAAGAGAACAAATTCAATTTTACCTATTTCCTTGCACATATAATCTTTATCCAAGAAATCATCACACATAAAACCAATATCACAAACACCATTTTTTAAATGTTCCAGAATAATTTCTGGTTTTTGGGAATAGAGCTTGTAACGAATCGTATTTAGATTCAGGTTGGAGTTGCATAAGATTTTAGTCAAAAAGTAATCATCCAAAGAGCAACAAGCTTCTATTCGGATGGTTTGAATGTTTGTGGTCTTATAATTAAGCTCATCTAACATTTTTGAATAAACCTCAATTATTTTTTCTGAGTGCTTGTAGACGATTTCACCCATTTCAGTGAGCTCAGCACCTTTGTTGCTTCTTTCAAAAAGTTTATGGCCTAAAACACTTTCAAATTTTTGAATTTGCTGACTCAATGCAGGTTGTGAAATGTGTAATTCTTTTGCAACCTTGGTTATGTTTTTATATTTGGCAATACAATAGAAATATTTTATTTGTTCAATACTCATAATAATGACTCCTTATTCGTTATCTCATTAAACAGCTCTAAGATTCCCACCTCTATAGGTGGCGAGATCAAGAGCTGCTAAATTCGAAATTTGTTCGTCTTGCCATCAGTGGAGAGTCTGAAATTCCCACTGATGGGGCTCACTTCATTATACCATAATAAAAAGTGCGCTAATTATATTATAATGAAGTGAAAGCAAAAAATACAGGTGATAGAATGAAAAAACAGGCAGAGAATATATTAAAAAAAGAAAAAATTAGGTTTATGAATATAGTCCCAGTAGGACATCATAATCTTAATAGAAATTATGTCTTTCTTGTAAAAGGTCAAGAAGATTATATCCTTAAAATATACGGAAAAGACATCAAATACTTATGTGAAAAAAAAGCGCTTGAAATATTTGCTTCTTTTGATGAGACACCAAAATTAAAAGCATTTGGAAAAGAAAATGTTTACCCATGGATTCTTATGACAAAAGTGGAGGGACAATTGCTACAGGAAAAGTGGGGCCTTCTTTCCACTGAAAATAAAATAATTCTTTTAGAATCAATTGGGTCGCTTTTAGGGAGGCTGCATATTGAGCAACATCACAATTATTTTGGTCTATGGAAAGATCTAAGTCCAGCATCTCCAGAGAAAAGCTTTATTCGCTACAGAATGAAAAATGATGAAAAAATCATTAAAAAAATAAGAGATCAAAACTTACCTAACACAAGACTTTTTGAAAAGGCCTTTGAGGAACTTTCAAAATTATATAAAAAACTAAATCCTGAGATTGAAAGCACCATTTGTCACAGAGATTATTCCCTTAGAAATATTTTAGTAGGTCATGATGAAATCACCTTAAAAGGGTTGATCGACTTCGAACATTGCCAGATAGATGATCCTGCAATCGATTTTAATACGTTATACCAACATCATATGTTGGATTCCAAAGAGAATGAGAACGCGTTTTTTAAGGGATATGAAAAACATAAGAGTCGATCTGAAGATTTTCTTGAAAGAAAAAAATACTATATGATAAACTTAGGATTACATACATGTAGTTGGTCTTACAACACAGCCCATGATTTTTTTGACAGTGGGGTAGGATTACTACAAGAGATACTCTGAAGTTTTATTTGAAAATATCAATAAAGGAGATTGCTATGAGATTAGAAAGAGAAGACAGTGCATTAGTGGTAATTGATTTTCAAGAAAAATTGATGCCAGCTATAAAATCTATAGAAGAAATTGAAAAGACAGTGGTAAAACTCATTAAAGGTTGCCGGATTCTTAATATTCCTATTATTGTAACCCAACAATATTCAAAAGGATTAGGAGAAACCGTCTCATCTATAAAAGAAACAATGGGAGAAGCCTCCCCAGTTGAAAAAACATCTTTTAGCTGTATGGGGGAACCCACCTTTATTCAGGAGCTTGAAAAGACTAAAAAGAAATCTGTCATTATCGTAGGAATTGAAGCACATGTCTGTGTCCTACAAACAGTTTTGGACTTATTAGAATCAGGCTATAAAGTATTTGTAGTCCAAGATGGAATAGGGTCCAGAAACAATAACGACAAAAAATACGCCGGAAGAAGAATGACCCAAAGCGGTGCCATAGGCACAACCTATGAATCAGTCCTTTTCGAACTTTGCAAAAATGCTAAAACAGAAGGGTTCAAGGAGATTTCAAAAATCGTAAAGTAAATGAACAATGAACAATGAATAATGAATAGTTAATGAACAATGAACAATGAATAATGAACAATGGTGGTGGGAATTTTGAGAAAAACTCAAAATTTCTTCTATTTTACTAAAAAAGAAAGTTTTGCTTCAGCAAAACTAACCTTCATTATTCATTATTCATTATTCATTATTCATTGTTCATTGCATATTGTTCATTATCCATTCCTAATTGATTACTAGCAGTCTTCTTTAAACATGGCAATATACTTTTCAATATACTTAGTAGGGCGATAGGAGAGCTTTGCCTTTCTAAGCCCAGGAATGCCCATATCTTCTTCGCGATTTACGTATTTAACAGTACTTGCAGCATGGCGGCAGAATTCTTGATTAATGACTTGGTACAGGCCTCTGAATTCAGGATTTGCTTTTTCTATATGGACAGATAAAGTTTTTTTCCCTAAGGGACCGCCTAAGGTAAAAGCTTCAATTTTATCTTTGATTACAATTGCCCCACCTAAAAAACCAGCTTCTTTATAATATAAAAAGGCTTCTTTTAATGCCGCTTCTTCCATCTTTAAAAGATCCATCTCAGTACTCTCTATTTGCTTTTCGCTGATAATTTTCTTGTTTAACTCAATACATTCATTTGCCATATCTGAGGATAAAGGTATGTATTTATAGTCGTAATTTCTTTTGAAGAAATTAAGATGATTTTTTTTACTATGAAATTTTTTCCCTCTTAATTCAATTAAATCCTTGGAAAGATAAACATAATCGTAATTGGGCCGATCAGAGATAAAATCAAGACAACAAGGATCTGCTTTTTCAAAAATTTCAACCATATGAAAAGGCAAAAGTCGGATACTGAAAACATATCCATTTTTTTCAAAAATATCTCTTGCCGTATGAATCGTATTGGAAAGTGTGTGAACATCATAAGATCCAGTTTTTGTTAAGGGTGGAAATAAAAAGGGTTCTGGATCGCTTATTTCCAAATGACTACTTCCTGATATGCAAAGAAGGTCGTTGATAATCTCATATTTAAAATGATTCAAATTTTTCCACATAAATAAACTTGTAAAAGATAAGCCAGAAGTTTTATAATCAAAACCGTTTAAATATTCATCAAACAAATTTTTATCTTCTATGGTAAGCGTATTTTGTAACATGTAAACACCTCATTTTCAAAATTAAATAAAGTATACCATAAATACTTGAATTTGGTTGCTGCTCAAAATTTCATAAATAAGTGATAGTCATGAAAAATTTTCAAAGAGTACTTTATATTTATTTACAAATAATATTATTGACAGCTAATTATAATGTCAATACATTTTTAGAAAGGAGTATGATTATGAAGAAAATTACTGTTCTATTTGTCTTGATTTTCGCTTTAGCAATGTTTACAGCTTGCGCGCCTGCTGCTGAAAGACCATTAGACGATAATCGTGATTATAACAACAACTATGGATATACCACTGATGATGGTCTTACCGATAATAGAACGTATGATCAGGTAACACCAAATGAGACAATTCCCAATACTCCAAACAATACCAATTATCCAAATAACATGGATATGAACAACAATAACAACTTAAGGACAACACCTTAAAAAACAAAATATCACGATATTGCAAAAGAAGTCGGTTTTCGAATCGGCTTTTTTTGACGATAATCTCTTATATGATATGAGTGTCAACATATATGAACACAAAGGGAGAATAACAGAGTAACAAGAGCTCAAAATACTTTGGTATTCCTTGTTTTATTTATTGGCATATTATTTGCATCATAACAATAATTATATACTTACTAAAAAAGAATAAATTTTTATAAGGAGGGTCTCTATGAGAGAAGTCGTAATTGTTGGCGCAGCCAGAACACCTATTGGAGCATATGGCGGGGCTTTAGCATCTGTATCAGCTGTAGAATTGGGAAGAGTTGCTGTTACAGAAGCAATGGAAAGAGCAGGTATCAAACCAGAAATGGTTAATGAAATGATTTTTGGGAACGTACTCCAGGCGGGACAAGGACAAAATGTAGCAAGACAGGTTTCAGTCGCTTCTGGAATTCCTAAGGAAGTACCTTCTTTTACTCTTAATAAGGTTTGCGGTTCAGGTCTTCGTGCCATCAGCCTTGCTGCTCAAATTATTAAATTGGGAGATGCGGATTGTATTGTTGCCGGAGGTACTGAGAACATGAGTCAAGCTCCATATTTGGTTCCCAAAGCAAGATGGGGCGCACGTATGGGTGACGTTTCCATGGTGGATTATATGGTGCATGACGGCCTTACAGATGTTTTTAATAAATATCATATGGGAATAACCGCAGAAAACATTGTTGATCAATGGGGGCTAAAAAGAGAAGAGCTTGATGAATTTGCTGTAAGATCACAACAAAGAGCAGAAGAAGCAATTAAAGCCGGAAAGTTCAAGGATGAGATTGTACCTGTTGTCATTCCTCAAAGAAAAGGGGACCCAGTTATATTTGATACCGATGAATATCCAAAAGCGGGTTCTACATTAGAAAAAATGGCAAAATTAAGACCTGCATTTAAAAAGGATGGAAGTGTAACCGCTGCAAATTCTTCAGGGATTAATGACGGGGCTGCAGCAGTCATCGTAATGTCAAAAGAAAAAGCAGAAGCTTTGGGATTGAATATTCTTTGTACCATCAAATCATATGGATCTGCAGGAGTTGATCCAAGCATTATGGGGTACGGACCTGTTCCTGCTACTAAGGCTGCCTTAGAAAAAGTAAATATGACAGTCGATGATTTAGATTTAATTGAAGCAAATGAAGCGTTTGCTGCACAGTCTTTAGCAGTGGTTAAAGATCTTGGGCTTGATCCAGAAAAGACCAATGTAAATGGAGGTGCTATTGCACTGGGACATCCAATAGGGGCTTCTGGGGCAAGAATTCTAATTACATTAATGTATGAAATGATGAAAAGAGATTCAAAAACTGGCTTAGCAACACTTTGTATCGGTGGCGGTCAAGGAACATCCCTTATTATTGAAAGATAATAGAGTCTAAATAACGCCATTGCAAAAATTGTTTTCGTAAACGCCCTAAGCCAAATAGTTTAGGGCGTTTATTTTAAATCATGGATTGTTCACCTTATTACATTTCCCCTCATACTATAATATAAGTATTTACCTTTGAAAATGGAGGGGAAAGTATTGACGAGGCCAATTAAAATTTATGATAACGAAAAAAAGCACATCTTTAATCTTGATAGTGATGAGGCATCGGCTTTAATAGCAATATCCAATATGCCATACTCTTTTCCTGATGAAGCACTAAAAGTACAGATTATTCTGGCGAGAACATTTCTTGCCAAAAGAATTAAAAGTTTGGGCGGTGAAGGATGTGCGCTTCATACAGAAGCAGACATTTGCAACAGTTCACATTGCATGTCCTTTTTGAATAAAAATAAATTATTTAATCAATGGGGTGAGGAAAGTTCATCCCGATGGAAAAGAATTTGTTCACTTGTGTCTGAAACAAAAGACAAAATCGCAGTCTTTGATGGGAAACCTATTTTGCCTGTTTTTAATAAAGCATGCGGGGGTTCTACTGAAAACAGCGAAAATATTAATGATGTCACAATCACTTATTTGAGAAAAACTTTTTGCGATTATTGCAAATGCAATTCAGAGGATATTGTTACCTTAGATATTGACATGGAAGAAATCGAAACGGCATTAAATACAAAGACGGCTCTATCAAATTGGCAAAATGGGCCTGAAATAAAAGGTTTTTTTGAAAATATTGAAAGAGATGAAGAAGGACGAATAAAAACCATCAAAATTGGAAATACCATATACAAAGGAAAAGAAATCATTGAGAAGTTAGGGATTTGTTCTACTAAATTCGGCTGGAAACCAAAGGTTATAACGTTTGAATCCAAAGGATTTGGCGACGGTTTAGGCATGTGTCAATATGGCGCAAAAATCATGGCCATTGAAAAGAAGACAGCTGAAGACATTTTAAAATATTTTTACACAGGCATTGACATTATTACCTTGAAAAAATATGAGCCCTCAAAAATTCTTGATGGTCGAAGAATCCTTTTAGATCCTGGGAATGGTGCAAAATATGAAGATGATTATTTCGGAAGAAATATGATTCTTAAACTCTGTTTTAAAATCAAAGAAGAATTGTCTTCCCTTGGCGCGAAAGTATTTATGACCCGTGATACAAACGATTTCTGTGCCATGAAAGACAAAGTAATGATTGCAGATGAGATAAATCCTGAATTCTATATAAGCATTAACTGCAATTATGAAAAAAATTCAAACCTATCAGGAACAGGTATTTTTCATTTTAGAGGAGATATAAAAAGTCACTTGATGGCAGAATCAATCATGACAGCTCTTGGTTCATACACCAACTTAATACAAAAAGGAGTTAAGATTGCAGAACTATCCGTATTTAAAGAAATCAAAGTCAATGCACTTTTGATTGAATTGGGATATCTGTCCAATGAACATGATAAAAAAATTCTTGAAGATACAAAAAGCAAAACAGGTGTTTCAGAAGCGATTTCTGAGGGTATAAAAAAATATTATAGGAATAATTCCCCCCAGAAACAATAGGAACAGAACCAAAGACTACATGTTAAAGCAAGAATAATGCCATTAATGGAAAACATCTTGACTTTACACGAATCATATAGTATAATACTTTTTTAAGGGTCAAATATATTTGCGTCACGGGTTTGAAAGAAGGTGGTCAATCTTGGCGCATAGCAAAGAAATAGATGAGATAAAGAAAAATATTGAGGACATGTTAGGGGTAAAAGTACGCCTTAAAACCAATAAAGGCAGAAAAAAAATCTCTATAAGAACAGGAATTATTGAGCATACATATCCGAGTATTTTTACAGTGAGAATAACAGATAAATATGATAAAGAAAGAACCGTGTCTTTCGCATATACAGATATCCTCATTCGGAATGTTCAAATAATGCCTTACGAAGAAGAACCAAAAATACAAGCTTGTTAAGAACAGGTACAAACAGCTAAACAGCTCAAAAAGAGCTGTTTATTTTTTTGCTCAAAATAAAAACTATCATATTTTTGTACAAACAAAATATAGTTATATTAAATAAAAGGGAATAAGGAGGAAAAATTATGACAGCAGAATCAACAAAAGATTTCTTCAAAATGCTACAAATGTCTGAAAAAGATACTGTCCAGATTTTGCTTGAAGAAGATATTTTAGTGCCGGATACTAAACCTGATTTATCTAAAATTGTATCGATTGAAGGCAAGTTGAAAGTGATCGATAAAGAAATCAACAGTAGCGGCATACAAATTTCTGGAAAAATTGACGTTAAAATGATGTATGTGCCAATGACAGAAACAGACGAGTTTCCATTAATACCCATGAATGCGATGATTGCCTTTAAGCATGAATTGGACTATCCTATTTTAGATAAATCTGAAATAGAGGTAATGGGAAATGTGGAGCATATGGATTTTGAAATCATAAACGAAAGGAAGTTAAGAGTTAAAACGGTTACCAATCTAACCTCCAAGGTTTATGATGCATTTAACGTGGATTTGTTCACAAATGCACAAGGTCAAGAAATGCAACTTTTAAAGAAGGAGGCTATGTATACAGATATTGTTGAAAGGAAGAAGGCACCTATTGATATCAAAGAAGAATTATCTATTAAGGACGGAATGCCGGAAATAGGAAAAATTTTAAACTGGGATGTTAATGTCCTGGAGAATCAAAAGCAAATTGTTAATGACAGAGTTGTGATAAATGCTGAAATACAATACAACATTTTATACTTAAGCGAAGAAGTTGATTCGGTGCCCATACTATTTCGTGAAAAATCCGAGTTCACCCAGTTTATAGACGTAAAAAATTCAGAAGGTCTTGTAGATAGCAAAGTTGACTTTATTTTAAACCAATGTGATATTGTCATAAAAAAAGATGTCAATGAGAACTTGACCGTATTCGATGTCAACATGGATCTTGTTACCAATATAGAAGTATTAAAAACAAAAGAGCAGGAGTTCATAGTAGATGCATATAACCCCCAAAAACAAATAGAAGTTCAAAAAGACAAAGTTGAATGCAAACTTCTAATTGGAAAAAGTGCCGCAGACGTCCCTGTAAAAGAAGTATTAAATATCCCAGAGGCTCTTCCGGATCTTGAAAGAATCATATATGTAACGGGTAAAGTCTTTGAGACAGGAAGCAATGTGGAAAGTGAAAAAGACATAGTAGAAGGTGTTTTGTCTGTAAATATTTTATACGTTTCCAATGAAGAAAACAGGAGAACCTATGGCTTTAGAGAAGAAATACCTTTTAGGCAAGCTATTGAGATTGCCGGGCTTGCATCTGATAAAGAAGTTCAACATGAAATCGTAGTAAGAAAATTAGATTTCGAAGCGATCAATTCTAAGCAAATAGAAGTAATTGCAGATGTATACATAAAGAGTACAGCTTACAAAAAAGAGGCTTATGAAGTTCTCACAAATGTCCTGGCACTAGAAGAAATCGTCAGCATTGAAGAGAATCCCAATATTATACTTTATGTAACCAAAAAAGGTGACAGCTTATGGAAAATTGCAAAAAATTACCGAACAACCATTGAAGAAATCAAAGCCATTAATAATATGGTTGAAGGAAGCGACATTAAGCCGGGAGAAAAACTAATCTTACTTAAAAATTGTACGTAAATCAGATAAGGAGCAGGTGACAGGTGACGGAGTAGAGATAACAGATAACAGATAAGAGTTGAGGTTGATTTTGTTCAAAAATCTTCTTTGGTATTTGTAGGGGTGGGTCCCCGTGCCCACCCGAACTGAGATTGTTAAATTTAAATTTCCTTGAGGGTTTTGCATAGAAAAAGTGTGCAAAACTTTCTTTTATTTTTGATTATTTGGAAAATAATCAAAAGTATTATATAATACAGTATACAAAAAACAAAACAGGTGAGCAGAATGAAGAAAATCAGAATAAAAGCATATGCAAAGATCAATTTGGCCATCGATGTCTTGGGAAAGAGAAAAGACGGATATCATGATGTTCGTATGATTATGCAAGAAATTGACCTATATGATGAAGTTGTTATTCAGGAAACGCTGGATTCTAATATAAAGATACATACCAATTTAGAATATTTGCCAGAGAATAGGGAAAACCTTGCATACAAAGCAGCAGAAATTTTTATGCAGGCCTTTGGAATTAAAAAGGGTGTTGAGATTGATATTCAAAAGAACATACCTGTTTCGGCAGGATTAGCAGGGGGAAGCACAGATGCAGCAGCTGTACTTAAAGGATTAAATTTGTTGTGGAAGACAAAGGCTGAAAATCAACTAATGGCATTAGGAAAAAAAATTGGTGCAGATGTCCCTTTTTGTATAAATGGAGGCTGTGCTTTGGCTGAGGGAATAGGAGACCAGCTTAAACCTGTAACAGGGTTAGACTGTTTTATTCTCTTGTGTAAGCCCAATATACGAGTTTCTACGGCGGAAGTATATCAAAAACTTCAACTCTCAGATATCATAAATCGCCCCAATATTGATGAAATGGTGGAGCACTTGAATCAAAAAGCCTCCATAGAAGAGATTAGAGAGAACATGGTTAATGTGCTGGAAACAGTAACCATGAAGGAGTACCCGATTCTTTATAATATTAAGAAGAAACTTTTAGAGTGTCGAGGAGAAGCTTCACTGATGAGTGGAAGTGGACCAACTGTCTTTGGTGTTTTTAAAGATTATGACCGGGGAAAATCGGCATATGTAAACCTTAAGAAAACATACAATGAAACCTATTTAGTTAAGACGAACCCAAAAAACGGTTTTTAAAAAAATGGAGGAAAAAGTATGGACATTGAAAAATTTGGAATTCAGAATCACCGTCCTTTGAGAGAACTGGTTTTTGAACAAATACGAACTTCTATACTGAATGGCAAACTCAAGCCCGGAGAAAGATTGATGGAGATAGACCTTGCAGAAAAGCTAGGGGTAAGTCGTACACCTATACGAGAAGCCATTAGAAAGCTTGAACTAGAAGGTTTAGTTGTTATGGAAGTCAGAAAAGGTGCCTATGTCGCAGATGTATCTGTAAAAGAAATACTGGATATTCTTGAAGTAAGAAGTGTTTTAGAAGGATTGGCAGCATCCTTGGCGGCTAAAAGAATTACAAAAGAAGAGTTACAAGAGTTACAAATTGTTTTGCAAGCCTTTAATCAAGCGGTAAGATCCAATGACATGAAGGGCATGATCGAAAATGATACAAAGTTTCACAATACTATCTTTGAGAGCACAAGAAATAACAAGCTCATACAAATTGTTAACAGTCTTCAAGAATTGGTATTAAGATTTAGAATTACTTATTTCACAGAATACAAAAGGGGAGCTGAGATGCCGGCAGAACACCAATTGATCTATAAAGCCATATCCACAGGAGATCCCATCGCAGCCCAAAAGAATGGACAGTACCATATAGATATGTTAAAGGAAACGATTTTAAACGAAGAAGCAAAAGAATAAATACTGAATTTTAAGATTTAAGATTTAGGATTTAGGATTGAAGGTTAGGTTTTGCACTTAAAACAATGCAAAACCTTTTTTTATACTCAAATTTTGGGGTGCTTTGACCATAGAGATGTTATGGATCCCTATAAAATTCAGAAAGATTTTGTTAGCACTTTTCACAAAATCTCTCCTGAAATCCTAAATCTTAAATCTTAAATCCTTTTATCTTCAAATCTTAATTCCTGTATAAAAACCCTCTTTGTGGAAAAAATGATTGTAGAAATAATTTTGTTCATAAGAGGTGTTAAAATGAGCCTGAAAAAAAGAATTACAATGATACTGTCGATATTGATAGTTGTTTTAGTATTTATCTTTGCGACCACGGAGCAAGAGGAAGCCCAGCATTCTTATAAAGATAAAATTATCAGATTGCATGTAATCGCCAATAGTGATACCCCTGACGATCAGGAGTTAAAGCTCAAAGTTAGAGATGAGATTATTAAATCCCTTAACGAAAGGCTTACGGCTTATGGCAATATAGAAGAATCAAGAAACTTTATAAGAGAAAACATAAGAGAAATTAAAGAGACTGCCAGTAACACTTTAATTCAAAATGGGCATACTTATCCAGTACAAGCTCAATTGGAAATGACTTGGATACCTGAAAAGACCTATGGAAACTTGACACTGCCCGCAGGAAATTACGAAGCACTTAATGTCATTATAGGTGAAGGCAAAGGCGAGAATTGGTGGTGTGTTCTATTTCCCCCACTATGTCTCATTGAGAGTCCAGATAGTCAATTAGGAGATATCCAAGAGGCGTTAGCGGAAACATTAACACAAGAAGAATATCAAATACTTGTTAATGAAACAAAAGAGGATACCCCTGTATTAAGACTGAAATTTAAGACCCTAGAAACAGCAGAAGAATTAAAAGCTGATATTGAAAAACTAATAAACAAATTCAATAAAGAAAAAGCATCCATATACTAAGGAGTGATGACATGAAACGTTTTTTATTTATATCCTTGAGTCTATCAGTCATTATGATGACCTTGTTTGTATTTAATACAGCTTATTTTTTTCAAAATGTCTTTGGAGCTGAAACCATATATTGGGGGTCAACAGGAGATAGTGTCAAACAAGTGCAAACCAAACTAATCAACTGGGGATATATGAGAGGAACGGCAGATGGCCATTTTGGTCAATTAACCTATGATGGCGTCGTTAAATTTCAAAAGAGACATGGTTTGAAGGCGGATGGGGTTGTTGGAACCCAAACATACAACGCATTGGGGCTTCCTGCAGGAACCACTAACAATACAGGAGGAGGAGGTGGGACCTCCAGAAATGATGAAAAGATGCTTTTG
>JADQBM010000040.1 GCA_016278615.1 Clostridia bacterium
ATCAAAGATTACTGCTAGGGCTTCATGATTAGAAAGTTCCACTTGTATGAGACCTGCACATCAAATCAAAGATTTGAGCTAGGGCTTCAGGATTTATGGATGATTTTGCACAAGCGGAATCAATATTATAATACATTATAATAAGGGTTCTCTATATGCCCTCAATGTTGTTTAGGAGTTTTTTGATTTCTTCCTCAAGCTCAGTCGCGCATTCTCTGTATGCTCCCAATCCTTTTCCAAAAGGATCTTCTATATCTTCTGCGTCAAGATTGCAATTAAACTCTCTAAGTGTAAATATCTTATCTTGATATTCAGGTGCTTTCTCAAGAAGTAATTGTTTGTGTCCTTTGGTCATTGTGAGAACAATGTCCGCATCGCTTAGTATTTCATGTGTAATGCTTTGTGACGCATGTTCTGAAATATTTACCCCTTTCTCCGTAGCAGCAAGAACTGCTTCCTTAGAAGCCTTTCTACCTTCATGGGCAAATATCCCCGCAGATAAAATTTCAACTTTCACATCCTTTTTATCTGTGATTTTTCTGAAAAATCCTTCTGCCAGAGCACTTCGACACGTATTACCTGTACAAACAAACAATACCTTTTTCATTAAATTTCGCCTCCTGCATCAATAACATGGTACCCAGCAGCTTTAATGATTCTATTCATAACTGCCAATCCCATCCCCTCAGTTGTAAAACTTTCACAAAGAATCATATCAATATTTTCCTTATCAAAGCATCTAAAAATATGAAAGATTTCTCCTGCAATGGATTCTATTCTATCTCGGCTTCCAACAGAGAACACACAGCCTGTATAGGACTCCACTGTTTCATCTGTTGCTAGAATGCCAATTCTAAATCCTTCATTTTCTTTTTCATTTTTCATTTTCTTTATTTCAGCAACCATATTTAAAATGCTTCCTCTAAAAACAATCACAGGTGCTTTTGGCGCATAGTGGGTATATTTCATGCCCGGAGCTTTGGGGATATCGCTCTTTTCCTCATTTTGCCCACTGATAATCAATCCTATAACATCCTCAATGCGTTCCTTTGAAATACCACCAGGTCTCAATAAAATCGGTGGGTCTGAAAGCGTGTCCAAGACTGTGGATTCTATTCCTACTGGGCAATCATCGCCTATTAAAATTGCGTCTATTCTCCCCATAAGGTCTTCTATTACATGCTCTGCTTTCGTAGGGCTGGGTTTCCCTGAAAGATTCGCGCTGGGGGCCGCCACAGGCACACCTGATTCGCGAATTAATTCCAGCGCCACATCATTTTCAGGTATTCTAACCGCTACTGAACTTAATCCACCTGTTACGATATTTGGCAATGTATTGTTTTTCTTAAATAAAAGAGTGAGTGGTCCGGGCCAAAAGTTCTCCATGAGCTTTTTACATATCTCAGGCACATCATCTGTTATAAATTCGATATCTTCTTTATTTGAGATATGAACAATGAGGGGATTATCAGAAGGTCTGCCCTTTGCTTTATATATTTTTTTTATGGCCTCTTCATCTAAAGCATTGGCCCCTAAACCATATACTGTTTCAGTTGGGAAAGCAACAATCCCTCCCTTTCGTAAAATCTCACCTGCACATTTGATAGATTTTTCTCTCTTTCCATTTTTTAAGCTTAAAACTAAAGTATTCATAAGCTTACCTTTCTTATGTCAAAAATATTGCTTAAGATTCTAATTCTTTTTTAAAAGACCACTTTAACAAGGGTGGTGTGATCAGGGAAGATCCAATAACCATTACAATAGCTGTTGAAAATTCTACTTTACTTATAATCCCTAAATAAAGGCCTAAGTTGGCTATAATCAAGGCGACTTCTGCCCTTGGCACCATGCCAATACCAATTTGGAGCGACTCCCTGTGATTAAAACCTGTAGCTTTAGCGCCCCATCCACAGCCAACTATTTTGCCAATAATACCAAGGACAAGCAAAATTAAGCTTAAAACAATATCATGTCCTAATGCATGAAGGTCAACCCCAAGGCCAATTGCTACAAAAAAAATAGGAGCAAAGAATATTTGGGACATAGTCTGTACATCATGGGATATTTTATGTGCATACGGGGTTCTAGAAAAAATGACACCTGCGAAATATGCCCCCGTAATACCTGCAACACCCAGTTCTTCAGATACATAGGCCATAATTAGACATAATACCAATGAAAAACCTACTATGACATCTTTTGTTCTTATAAACATAGATACCTTAGGTAGTACTTTGGTAATTATAATACCAACAATTATAATGATGACAAAAACAAGTATTATTTTAAATATAACAATTCTAATATCAGAAGCTATATCCGGTAACGCCATCCCTATAATTATCGTCAAAAGAATAACACCTATGATATCATCAATAATTGCAGCTCCTAAAATACTAACTCCTTGTTTTGTTTTTAAAAAGCCAATTTCCTGTAGCGTCTGAACAGATACGCTTACACTGGTTGCAATAGAAATAAGCCCCACAACAAGACTACTTATCAAATTATTTGAAAAGAAATAGGCTGCACTACTTACCAACAGCATGGGGACTAAAACACCCATTACCGCAATGGCCGTAGATGATTTCCCGCTAGCTTTTAACTCCTCAACATCCGTTTCAAGTCCTGCAATAAAAAGAAAGAATAATATTCCTATTTCTGAAAAGCTATTTATGATTTCGGTTTTTTCCATTACCATTCCCATGATTATTCCGGCAATAATCTGTCCCAATACTGCTGGTTGTTTAAATTTTCTGCTAATAATACCACCAATATTGGCTGCAAGCAACAAAATACCAACCTGAAAAATAATTTCCATGTCCGCTTTCATTTTCATCACCTTCCTTCCACTAGTTCTTTTCCATTAATTCTTCTTCCTTTTATCTCTCTATTATTTAAGGAAAAATTTATATAGTGAAGATCGAAAATATCAACTTATAATGAATTCACCTCCGATTTTAAGGCTAATGACTTCCTTCGCAAAATTCATATTCATCTATAGAATAGTCCATTTTAAGGTTATTTTGGGTCTTTTTCCCAAATAAATTTACTGATTTTTTAGAAAAACTAATAATATGTAATATAACATGCTCAGATTTTTTCTGCAAGTATTGAGAATATTGTTATTTTACCAATCTTAGGCTATATTTATAATCATTTATAATCGTTACAATGATTCGACCCTCAGAGGAATCTGACACTGAGCTCCCTTGAAATCACGTTATGATTATGATAAACTAAATTGTTAAGAAATTATATAGAGGTGAAGAAAAATGTTTGATAAACTTGATTTTATACAGGAAAAATATGAGGCTTTAAGTATGAAGGTATCAGACCCTGTCATGATTGCCAATCAAAACGAATGGCAAAAACATATTAAAGAATTGTCTGATATTGAACCCATTGTCATGAAATATAAAGAATATAAAAAATTGAAAAGCGACATCGAGGACACAAAGCCATTGTTCGAAAATAGCAATGATCCTGAACTTAGAGAAATGGCAAGGTCTGAACTTAATGAATTAGAAGAAAAAATTAAAGATGCACAAGATACGCTAAAGCACTTACTCATTCCCAAAGACCCCAACGATGATAAAAATGTCATTATAGAAATACGGGCTGGAGCAGGTGGTGATGAGGCAGGTCTTTTTGGCAACGAACTTCTTCGAATGTATATGAGATATGCCGAGAGAATTGGCTGGAAAACAGAAATACTTGAGTTAAACGAAACAACTGTAGGTGGCATAAAAGAAGCCATCGCATTGATAAAAGGAAAAGGCGCTTATTCTAGATTGAAATTCGAAAGCGGTGTTCACAGAGTTCAAAGAATACCTACTACTGAATCTGGCGGTAGGATTCATACCTCTACGGCAACTGTAGCTGTTCTTCCAGAAGTCGATGATGTGGAGATTGATGTGAATCCAAATGACGTCCGAGTGGATGTTTATCGTTCATCTGGAAATGGTGGCCAAAGCGTTAATACCACAGATTCTGCCGTTCGACTCACACATGTACCAACAGGTATCGTTGTGACCTGTCAAGATGAAAAATCTCAATTAAAAAACAAGGACCGTGCTTTCAAAGTCCTTCGTGCCCGACTCTATGATATGAAACTACAAGAACAAAACAAAGAAATTGCTGCCGATAGAAAAAGTCAAGTGGGTACAGGCGATCGAAGCGAAAGGATTCGAACTTATAATTTTCCTCAGGGAAGAGTTTCAGATCATAGAATTAATATGACCGTATACAAATTAGATTATTTTCTGGATGGAGAAATTGATGAAATCGTGGATGCGCTGAACACTTCCTCTCAAGCAGATCGGTTACAAGAAGTACAGTAAAAGATAGATAATAGATAACAGATAATAGATAAGAGATAAAAACATAAAACAGATTAAAAGATAGATAATAGATAACAGATAATAGATAAGAGATAAAAACATATAACAGAAGAAAAGATAGATAAGAAAAGATGATAACAGATAATAGATAAGAGATAAAAACATAAAACAGATTAAAAGATAGATAAGAAAAGATAGATAATGATAACAGATAACAGATAATAGATAAGAGATAAGAGATAAAACATAAAGTACGAGAAGAGAAGATAGGTAAGAGATAAAAGTTTAGGATGATTTTATTTCCACAGAATCTTAGATTTTTTATAAAATGAAAGTTTTGCTATGCAAAACTCACCACAACTATTATCTGTTATCTGTTATCTCTTATCTATCTTTTTATTCTTTTATCTAACTAAATTATTCGGATTTTTAGACGGGGTGAAAATGTGGAGAGGGAACTTTTGATTGGTATACAAAATAAATTAATAAACACTTTCAAAGATTCGGATTTCTTGAAAAAGGTTCAACTAAAAGAAAGCGATTTGCTTCCTTTTGTTGAGAATACTGCCTTTATTGTTGAACTCTCTATTTTGTATGAAAAGGAAAAATGCACCTGTCAGGATATTTCAAATCTGTGTAGACTTATTTTCAGAAAAGTTTTTGAGGATGAACCAGGGGAAGGTTGGTTGGAATATTCTTATCAATATACTTTGGGCCTGTCTTTTCCTCATCTTAATATCATAAGTAATAAAAAATATGAAGCACCAATTATTGTTTTTTTAGTATTGCTAAAAACCATTTTTGAGGCTGATCAACAAAGCGCAACCAACAAGTCTTTTTTGATTCTGGATTTACTGTCAAAAGAAGAAGTTAAAAAGCTCTATAACCCAATGGAATATCGAAGCTTTCAAAAGGCTTTTAATTCCCTTTATGTCTATGAAATGATGCGCTTGCATCAAGAAATTACGAATCATAATACCTTTGATCATATTTGCGCAGTGCATTTTATCGCAGTCAATATTGGTCGTCAGTTGAGTAACGCAGGAATTCCTGTTGATTTAGGACGGGTTTCTGGTGCAGCAGCAGGTCACGATATTGGCAAATTTGCATGCACTGGGGAAGAAATAAAAAGAATCCCCTATTTGCATTATTACTATACCGATCTATGGTTTAAGAACAATGATATCCCCCATATTGGTCATGTGGCCATCAATCATTCTACTTGGGATTTAGAACTGGAGAATCTTCCATTAGAATCCCTTATCCTCATCTATGCTGATTTTAGAGCAAAAAATGGAGGTAGTAAAGGTCAGAAGGTTATGAAAATATATTCTCTGGCACAAGCCTTCGATATCATATTGGAAAAATTGGATGACGTCAATGAAGCTAAAGCAAACCGTTATAAAAAAGTATATAACAAGCTTTTAGATTTTGAAAACTATATGAAACATTTAGGCGTCCATGTGGATTTTTCGTCTCAGGGAACACGGGAATCTTCCTATAAAAACGTTACCTTGATGCATGGAAAAGAAATTATAGAAAACTTTAAATACAAAGCCATTGAGCACAACATTTATCTGATGTTCAAGCTGAGAAGCGAAACGGCTTTGACTTCTATGATTGAAGTTTCTAAAAGTCGAAATAGCTCCAACATGCTAAGAAGCAACTTAAATATTTTGGGTGAATATTCCACTTATTTTACCCAAAAGCAAAAGCTCATTACTCTTAATTACTTATTTGATCTTTTGGTTCACCATGAAGAGGATATTCGAAAAAAATCAGCAGAGCTTATTGGTGTGATTATTGGTATTTTTGATGAAGAATATAGAAAAGAAGTTCCTGAAAATTCTTCTTTGGAAGTGCCCTTGTCCACCAGCTTTGAACTCTTCGAAAAATATATTGAAACCATGGTCCATCCAGATCATAAAATAATGGACACTCATAAAGAAAGACTTGGATACAGCTTAAGAAGTCTCATCGAATCCCTCTTTAAAAAGTGTAAACCTCAACTAATTCCCGAGTATAGGAAAATTGTGATGTATTATCTCCTTCATGCACCTGATGAAGATTTGGATACACAAATTAATCTTCTGCAGACCATAAAGTTCGTTCCTTGGGAAGGCTCCAACCTACGAACTGTAAATATCCTTGCACGTATTTTATTAGATGCTTTAAAAAACGAGAGCAGTGATATTCGATTACTCGCTTTGGACAGAATAAACCTGCTTTTGGATATATTCCCCTACAGTTCTTTTAAAGCAAAAATTACTACAGCTTTTAACACTTTTTATCGTCATTCTCCTAATTTAACTGAAAAATATATTCGGTGCCGCATTATGAGAAAATTAGATGTTTGTGAAAAGGATGAAGATTGGTTTCAAGAATGTTTTATCAATAAGAATGACCACTTGTCTGATATATACTTAAGAAATTTAAAAAGTGGAACCAGCTGGATTTCCAAAAAATATCATATCGAACTGATGTTGGATCATTCGAATTATGCATCCCAAAGTGACGCTTTATATACTGCTATGCATTTTTGCAATCTTATTAAAGTGAGTTCAAAAGAAAATGTCAGAATTAATGCCGGAAAAGCCTTATTAAAAATCATTTCACATCTTTCTTTAGAACAAAGAAATGATATTGCAGTGGAATTACTTAGAGCTTTGGAAATTGAAAGCTTTGAACATGGTGCTTATATTCCAGAATACCTTGGTCAAGTACTTTTGCATTTAAATCCAGGTGAATTAGACGAGCAAATTAATGAATTATATTCGAAAATCAAACGTGTCAGTAATCAAACTGTATTTTTGATTCTGAATACCATGGGTTATGCAGTTCAGTATTATTTTGGGTATCAAAAAATATCGGATGAATCAGAGGAGCTGTTTTTAACCAGGTTAGAACGCATGCTGGGAATTCTTTTGATTGGGTACTCTAATTATGACGATGAAATTAAACAGGAAGCTTTCACAGTAATCGGGAATATATTTGGTTCTCATATCTTAAATATGGAAGAGAAGCAAAAGATTTTTAATATTATGGCAAAAAAAATTCTTGTGCTTTTAACTGAGAAGGAATCCAACGAATTTTTGTTTATTAATAATGCAGCTTCACTGAATCATATTTATCGATTTATTTCTGATTATACGCATAAATACGGTACCATTTATTTGTCTGAACCGTCGAGAATTGCCTTTTTTCCAGGTACTTTTGACCCATTTTCACTGAGTCATAAGGAAATAGCTGTTGAGATTAGGAATCTGGGTTTTGAAGTATATTTAGCCGTAGATGAATTCTCCTGGTCTAAATCTACCCAACCGCATTTACAAAGGCAAAGGGTTATCAGCATGTCTATCGCTGATGAACGAAATATCTTTATGTTCCCAGAAGAAATACCTGTGAACATTTCAAACCCCTTCGATATGAAAAGACTTAAGAATACTTTTGAACATAAAGATGTTTATGTTGCTGTGGGAAATGATGTTATTGTCAATGCTTCTGCTTATAAAAGAAGAATAACGGAAAATTCTGTTCATCATTTTTCTCATATTATCTTTAAGAGGGAATATGGGGAGCACGAAGAACATAACAAAAATGAGTATAGAAAAGCCTTGCAGCAGCTAACAGGAGACGTCATAGAACTACAGCTGACAAAGCGTTTTGATATGATTCGTTCTTCTTTGATTCGATCATGTATTGATGAGAATCGTGATATCAGTAATCTTATTGACCCTTTGTCTCAACAGTACATTTATGAATATGGACTTTATCTAAAAGAACCTCAATATAAAACCCTTATTGAAAGTCATGCTATTACCTTAAAACATCATGCCAATGCCAATAAACAACTCATAGAAGCACTAATCGATACATTATTTGATGGCAACAAGAAAAATTTTAATACCATTCATCAGCTGGTAAAAGAGAAAAATGCTGAGCTTGTCGTGTTATATGATACCAATAATGGTCTGGATATTTTAGGATTTTCCATATTTCATAATGTGAGTTCCAGCACACTTTATACGGAGTTCAAAAACAACTATGTATCCGAGCATATCCGACAACATTCTATTGGCAGAATGATTGTTATTGATGGTATCTTTACCCATGACCAAGCACCAGACAACTCAGAACAGATTATTCTCAGCGATACACTCTCTCATTGTTTATCAAAGGACTATACTTATGCTGTTTATAAGCCTGCTTTTATATCTGAGAACTTGAATAAAGTTTATTCTATATTAAATTTGCAAGGTTTTGAAGAAATATTGCGTGATGGACCTATGGCTATCCTTGATGTGGATATGTCAAAGCCATGTATTTTAAATCTTGACCTCCTGACCTTTATTAAAGAACCTTTTAAAAGTAACGCAAAGGTCATAAAAGCTGTTAAGAAAGCACGGATAAAGCTTCAACAAGCCCTTACAAAATTATTTCCCGGCAATCTTGTTATTTCTTTTGAAAGAGAAGCTTTATATCAAGCACTTATAGAAAAGATATGCGCTACCAATAATGTCCCTGCTAAATCCTTGACTCCAAGACAATTAGGGCCTTATATGTGCGTTCCTTATGGCCAGATATTAAAAGGGCATACGGTACCAAATACCGTAACAAAATCACTTCATACAGAAAAAATATTTAATTCAGGGGCTTCTGATTTTTTTATCGGTCAACACCCTCAATACTTGAATTTAGAAACTCAGATTAAAACCATACGTTCTTTTAATCGTCCTGTGATTCTTTTAGACGATATTCTAAATAAAGGGTATAGAATTAAGGCCTTAGATCCTCTTTTTAAAAAAGAAGCTATTGAAGTTGAAAAAATTATTGTTGGAATCCTTTCTTCCAGAGGGAAAGAGCTCATGGATATTCAGGGCCGCGAAGTGGATTCTGCCTATTTCATTCCAAATCTCAAAAACTGGTTTACAGAAGCTGATATGTATCCCTTTATTGGGGGGGATTCTGTTTCCAAAGGGTCCACACTTATTAAGTATCTTCTTCCGTCAATTAATTTGATTTTTCCATATGCTTCTCCCTCCTTTATTCGAGGGGCATCTCTGGAATCTCTACTTTATCTATCACAAATTTGTATCGAGAACACCATGAATATATTTAAAGTACTGGAAAGAGAATATCAATTTTCACAAGAAAAAAGTCTTACTCTGAGCCATCTAGGTGAAGTCATTGTCCATCCTCGCTATCCAGATAAAGGAGAGGGCGTTTCTTATGATTTTAACCAAAAAGCCTCTTCATATCTTTCAAATGATTTGGAGCATCTACACAGATTAAAGCCTTTTAACATCATCTTGAATGAATAAAACGCGAAAGGAAGCTTAAAATGTTTTATTATTATAAGCATAAAAATAAAGTGCTTTTTTCTCTTCATGAGTACCATGGGTTTATGCCTATCAATGAGGAAATGGCAAAAAAGCATTCAGATACTTTATATTACTTAGGAAGACTTCCGCTCTTAGAATCTCGCACGTCGTTCATCCTTTCAGACTCTGATATGTTTTACCTAAAAAGTGAAACCTTAGATTTGTTAAATATACCAATGGAAAAAAAACAAGTCATGTCATGGCTTTTAGAAAAAATGAATAATCGGCAAGTTGTTTATGTTAATACTGAATACCCAGATTGGGAATCTTTAATAGATAAAAACATGCCCTATAAGTGGAAAATTAATATTATTGCTTTGGGTGATATCGGAAGCACCTTATTAACAGGCTTACGACTTCTCGGGGGTCATCATATTTCCGAAATCGGTATTTATGATCGGACATTGAAGAATGCTAAAAGATGGGAATTTGAAATGAATCAAACAGCACCCTCCTTTATGCATCATCCCCTTCCTGAGGTTAAAATAGTTGATGAATACCAGCTTATGGCATGTGATATGATTGTCTTTTGCGCCGCAAAAGGTTATGGCTTAGGTACTTCTGCCACTGATATAAGAATGGAGCAATTAGAACAGAACTCTGAGATTATTTCAGTTTATGCCAAGAAGGCGCGAGCTTCAGAATTTAAAGGTATTTTTGGTATTCTCTCTGATCCTGTTGATTTGTTGTGTAAAAAAGCACTGTTAGAAAGCAATCTTGATCCCTATGGAACTTATGATTATAAAGGATTATTACCTGATCAGATTCGAGGTTTTGGATTAGGCGTTATGAATTCAAGGGCCTTGTATTATTCTAAAAAGTCAGCGAAATTTAATCACTATGCCACCCAAGGGCGTGCTTTTGGACCCCATGGTGCAGGCCTTGTTATTGCAGACAGCATCGAAAACTATAATCCTGCTTTGTCAATAGAGCTTACTGATTTAGCCCTGAATGCAAATTTGAAAATGAGAGAACTGGGATTTAAACCGTACATTGCACCTGCTTTGTCGTCTGGTGCCTATTCCATTTTGGCTACAATCTCTGGCGAGTGGCACTATTCTTCTACTTTTTTAGGGGGCGTCTATATGGGTGCAAAAAACCGCCTTGTAAATGGTTTTACCCAACTGGAACGCTTAACACTACCCAATATACTCATGGAGAGGTTACAGGCTTCTTATGATGGGCTGAAGGTTATATGAACACCAGAAACTGGGGAAAAATTATAGATAACAGATAATAGTTTCGGTAAGTTTTGCTAAAGCAAAACGATTTATATAAATAAATTTTGTGAAACAAAATTCACCTTAACTCTTATCTATTATCTGTTATCTTTTATCTTATCTTGTTTTTAAGGAGGGTAATAATGTCTGAATCCTTATATGTAATTGCAACTAATAAACCTTCACCATTATTAGAAAAAATGACTATGGCAGTTATGGATTCTTTTGGGGATATTATTGAAATCAATAATTCGAAGGAGTTACCTGTTTTAGAAAATAGAAAAATCCTCTTTTCGGTGCAACTCAATCAAGGGGGATTTTGTCCTGAGATGGATGAAATCCTCTCTTCTTTATGGGCAAGAGGCCCAAAATCATTATCAGGGACTACTGCCATTATTCTGATACATTGTGATTCTGAGCTTTTCACAAAAACATATTGTCAGAATCTAATTCTTCATGCTAATATGTTAGGCTGTTCTTTTATGGGACGCCCTTTTGTTGAAGCGGCAGGGAATTTATATAATTTTACAGTGGCTCAAAAAACCATTAAAAAACCATTGGAAGATGTTTGCATCACCCTGTGTTGGGATTTAGGTTCACGATTTAGAGATTTTTATCCTCAATTAATTGAGAACCCAAAAATATGTGTTTTGCATTCCAGTAATTTTGATACCTCTAATACGCTCATGTTATGGAATCTGATCCATGAGCATCTAAAGACTTTTGATATTGAGGTTCATCATATTGAAAATGGGACTGTAAAAGACTGTATTGGCTGCCCTTATAAAACTTGTAAACATTATGGCCAACACCAATCCTGTTTTTATGGAGGGGTTATGGTGGAAGAGATATATCCTTCTATATTGGCATCCGATGCCCTTATCTTTTTATGTCCCAATTATAACGATGGCCTCTCCGCAAATATTTCCGCTGTTATCAACCGACTCACTGCTTTATTTCGAAAGACCAAATTTTACAACAAGACTGTTTTTGGTATAATAGTATCAGGAAATTCAGGTTCTGATGCTTTAGCAAAACAACTGATCAGTGCTCTAAATATGAATAAAACTTTTCGGTTACCTCCCTATTTTTCCCTATGTGCCAATGCAAACGACCCCGGTGCCATACTCAAGGTATCTCATATAGAAGAAAAGGCTAAAGCCTTTGCGGAAAATATAAAGAAAGAAATTAAGAGTTAAGAGATAAGAATTAAGAATTAAGGTGTTGATATTAAACTAGGTGCGGGTGGGCACAGGACCCAACCCTACAGATTTTATGGCTCCTGTTATCTCTGCTAAATCGTAGGGGTGGGTCCTGTGCCCACCCGCCAAAAGGAGAATAATCCTTGAATAACACGCATCCAAAACGCAAAATTCTAAGATTAAAAAACTACGATTATTCACAAAATGGAATGTATTATGTTACAATTTGTATTAATAATAAAAATAGATTATTAGGAAAAATAGAAGATGAGAAGTTTGTCTTAAATGAAGCAGGCAAAATGATAGAATGCCAACTTCAAAATATAGAAAATAAATTTCAAAATGTATATGTAGATTATTTTATAATAATGCCGGATCATATTCATGTCATCATTGAAAAGAGTAATGTAGATACGGTAGGGCACGAAGACCCTACCCTACCAGAGATACTGCAATGGTATAAATCCATTACAACTCATGAATATTTAAAAGGCGTTAAAGAAGGAATCTTTCAGCCTTATTATAAGAAGTTATGGCAAAAAAGTTATTATGAACATGTCATAAGAAATGAAAGAGAACTTGAAGAAATAAGAAAATATATTCAGGATAATCCTATTAAAGAATGTATAAATGATGCATAAACGGTCGGGCACAGGGACCCGACCCTACAGTATGGGGTAGAATTTTCAGAAAAATTCTTTCATTAATTATTCATTATTCATTGTTGATTATTCATTAAAAATTTTTACATTTGGAGGAATGATTTTGGACTTTGATAGAATATTTATTAAAAATGCGCAACCTACGAAAATAGGGGGGCAAGCTGTACTTGAGGGTGTTATGATGAAGGGTTCTTCTAGTATGGCGACGTCGGTAAGAATACCTAATGGTGAAATTATCCTTAAAGTGGATAAAACCAAGCCTCCTGGCAAAATTTCTAAGCTCCCTATCATCAGAGGTATTGTTGCTTTTGGCAGTGCTTTGGTCACAGGGACAAAAACTCTTATGTACTCTGCTGAAGTTTTAGAGGAAGCTGGAGTAGATATGGAAAAAGGTAAGTTTGACCTTTGGATTGAAAGAAAGTTGGGAGATAAGGCAAATACATTTCTTATTTATCTCTCTGTTGTTATCGCCTTATTTTTTACCATCGGTTTGTTTATTATTTTCCCAACCATTGCTATCAATTTTATGAAACAATTTACGGAAAATGCAATCCTTTTAAATCTCCTTGAAGGGGTTTTAAGAATTGTTATGTTTGTTATTTATGTTGTTCTCATTTCAAAGTTGGAAGATATCCGACGTGTTTTCCAGTATCATGGGGCAGAACATAAATCCATTCATTGTTATGAAAGTGGTTTAGAGCTTTCAGTTGAAAACTGCAAGTCTTTCCCAACGCTCCACCCAAGATGTGGTACCAGCTTTATGATGTTTGTTCTTGTTATCAGTTTGCTACTCTTCTCTTTATTAGGATGGCCCAGTTTATTGGTTCGGATTTTATCCAGACTATTATTTATCCCTATAATTGCCGGGTTATCTTATGAAGTGCTACGATGGGCAGGTAGAAGTAATACAGCCTTGGTCAAGTTTATTAGTATCCCTGGCTTGTGGTTACAAATGCTTACAACTCAAGAGCCAGATGATTCACAAATCGAAACAGCGCTTTCTTCTTTAAAAGCTGTTTTAGATTATTCTGAAGGTAATGAAGATTTATGAGACTAAACCTTAAAACAATAATAAAAAATGCCGCTTCTCAACTACAGGAAAGTGGCTCTTTATCTCCTCATCTTGATGCAGAGGTTATTATGGCTTTTCTTTTGGAAAAAGATCGAAGCTATTTATTCATGTATCCAGAAAAAGAGATTTCGCCCTCAATATATGAAAAATATCTTTCCTTGATAGAATCACGCAAAAAAGGAAAGCCTGTTTCATATATTGTTGAAAATCAAGAATTTATGAACCTTGATTTTTTTGTCAATGAAAAGGTTCTGATTCCTCGACCGGATACGGAAATATTGGTAGAAACCATAGTAAATGCTTTGAAGGAAAAATCTACAAAGACACGCATCTTAGATCTTGGGTGTGGGAGTGGTGCTATCTCCGTCAGTTTGGCCTATTATCTGCCATTAGCAAGTGTATGGGGTGTAGATATCAGTGAGGAAGCATTAAAGGTTTCTCAAAAAAATGCTTTGCGACATGGCGTTCATAAAAGAACCTCTTTTCTTTTAGGAGATTTATATGAACCTCTTAGAGAAAAATATTCTATCATTATTTCCAATCCACCTTATATCCCAAGCAAGGACATCGATGCATTACAAATAGAAGTTTCTAAGCATGAACCTCGTATGGCACTGGATGGCGGTTCTGATGGCCTGAGTTTTTATAGGAGAATTATTCTAGAGACACCAAAGTACATCTTAGACTTGGGAACGCTTTACCTTGAAATTGGCCATGATCAGGCTCAGAGTATAGTGGATCTAATGTCTGAAAGAGACGACTACTTTGATATTGAAGTGATTCAAGATTTAGCCGGAAGAGACAGAGTGATACGGGCGAAGGTTAGAGGAGATTAAGAGATAGGGGACAGGGAACAGGGGACAAACGGGAAAGAAAAGATAATAGATAAGAGATAATAGATAAGAGTTATGGTAAAAAAAATCGGAGAATGTTTTCTCCGATTTTATTGTTTTACTCTTCATCCATATTGTATTTTTTCTTAAATTTCTCAATCCGTCCACCACGGTTTAAGAATTTTTGAGTTCCGGTAAAGAAAGGATGGCACTCTGAGCATACTTCAAGCCTAATTTCTTCCTTAACGGATTTTGTTTGGAAACTATTGCCGCATGCGCATTTCACTTCACATTCTTTGTAATCTGGATGTATATTATTTTTCATACCGACTCACCTCTTTCCATCCTAAAGTATATATCTTAAAAAAATATATTTTTAACGATAGCTATTAGATTATAGCATAGACTCTTGTTCTATTCAATATTTTTTTCTTTTTCTCAAGAATTTCCTGTTAATCACATCAATCATTTAGTATTTTTTTCATTAAATGAACAAAATCTAAATTATTTTTTGTTTTCATTAAATGTGTGATGATGGTTTCAGTAACCTCTTGGGTTGGATTGTTTGCCATAGCACGTCGGATTCCCCAGATGGTCTCAAGTTCTTCTTGATTTAACAGCAACTCTTCTCGTCTTGTTCCAGATTTATTAAGATTGATAGCAGGGAATATTCGTTTCTCGGACAGCTTTCTGTCTAAATGTAATTCCATATTGCCCGTCCCTTTAAACTCTTCGAATATAACATCATCCATCCTGCTTCCCGTATCAACAAGAGCTGTTGCAAGGATGGTAATACTGCCGCCCTCTTCCATGTTTCTTGCTGCCCCAAAGAATCGCTTTGGTTTATGTAAGGCCCCTGGATCAAGTCCACCGGACAAGGTTCTTCCTGTTGGAGGAATGGTAAGGTTATAAGCCCTTGCAAGTCTTGTAATACTATCAAGAAGTATGACAACATCTTTGCCATGCTCTACTAATCTCTGAGCTCTTGACAACACCATTTCAGCAACTTTTATATGATTGGAAGGTACTTCATCGAAAGTGGAATAAATAACTTCACCATTTATTGAACGCTGCATATCGGTCACTTCTTCTGGACGCTCATCTATTAAGAGTACAATGACCTCTATGTCTTTGTAAAGTTTGGTTATACTATTGGCAACTTTTTTTAACAAAATAGTTTTTCCCGCTTTTGGCGGTGCCACAATAAGCCCTCTTTGTCCTTTACCTATGGGTGCGATTAAATCAATTAATCGTGTAGATAAATCCGTTGTGTTGTATTCTAAGGACATTCTTTCATTTGGGTATATAGGTGTGAGATTATCAAAATTAGGTCTGCGAACAGCAACTTCCGGATCATCACCATTCACCCCTTTAACATAAAGAAGTGCTCTGAATTTTTCTCCATCATTTGGTGGTCTTGTGACGCCAGATATTTTATCTCCTGTTTTTAAATTGAATCTTCTAATCTGAGAAGGAGAAATGTAGACGTCTTCATCGCTGGTGAGGAAATTATAAAAACGCAAAAATCCAAAGCCCCCCTCAGCAATTTCTAAAATTCCTTCAACTTTATCACTATTGCCTGAATTCTCAATATCCTGTATGTGTTTTCGCCGCTCTTCTCTTTTGTTTTGAGCTTCAGTATTTGGTTGAATCTTCTGAGGTTTGTCTTCTGTAGACTTTGATTCTAAAGGCTTTAATTCTGGAGGCTTTACCTCACTTGGCTCAGGTTCTTTTATAGGTTCTTCTCTTAATGCTAAAATCGCTTTAATAAGCTCATCCTTTTTTAGCTTACTTATATTAGGAATTTTAAATGCTTTAGCGACTTCCCGAAGCTCTGCAAGCTTCTTTTCTTTTAAAATACTTTCTTCCAAACAAATTACCTCCCGATAAACTGATTATTAAATAAGGAACAAGGAACAATGAACAATGAATAATGAATGAAGATTTTGCAAAGCAAAATCAAATATTTATGAGTAATCTATTAATGGGGAATAAAACCGAAATAGTTGAGAAGTGATATGTATGACTAATCTTGAATTTGTATTTCGATAATTTTTATACCATCACAAGTATACTTAACATTCTTATCTAAAGTCAAGCTTATGATGCTTATTTTGTTACTGTTTTTATCATACAATTCAGTTTCATCATTAAATAAATATGAAATCTTTTCACCATCTTCGTTTTTAATGGTGATTCTAGATGAATCTTCTGTTATTTGAGCCATTTCATAAAGGGTTCCTTGATACATGGACTCTTCTGTCCAAATTAGTAGGTTTTTATTGTCCACTGCGTTGTTATAAGCGATAATCGCTTCTGTATCACTTTTTAGTTGCTTTAGGGAACTCTCTTTTCCATTAATGATTATTCCCGCATCTTCAGATATTATAAGTGTCTTTTGAATACCTGTTGCATTGACAAAAGAGAGGCTATTTCCTTTAATATCTTTAATGGTACCGATAAAGGTATTTCCTTCTTTTTCTAAATCATACCCCTGACTGTTTCCAAGATGATACACTCTATAACAAACCGCAGCAAATTCTACTCGTGTTATGGTGCTATTTGGTCTAAACTCATTATGGTCGTCTCCTATCATAACCCCTTGCCGATACATAAGATCTATATAGGGAAGCTCCTCAGGGTGGATATCAGCAATATCTTTATATTCAAGAAAGTATAAAGGTGATAACTCTTTGTCCACAGCCTTGGCTGCCCAAACAGCTACTTCTTGCCTACTGGCTGGTAGCCCTATTTCCCCTTCTACAAAGTGAAGCAAGTCGTTTTCTTCAATCATTTTGTATTTTAAAGCATAAGAGACATAGGGACGTGACCATTCTGCAATCCCATAGGCGTCCATAACACTTATATATTCCCAGGTAAAATCCTCTGTACTTTTTAATATATTCGTTGCTTTCATGGATCTATACAGCATCGCCAAAGCTTGCTCTTTCGTCACAGGATTTTCAGGAAGAAAAGTCCCTTCAGGAAAACCATTGATAATGCCTTTATCAGCGGCAAAGTCTATATAGTCCGTTCCCCAATGATCAGAAGCAACATCTGAAAATGAAGCCTTTGCAAAAGAAAAGGACGTAACTGTTAATAAAATTGTAACTATAAATACTATAATTGTATTCTTTCTCTTCATTTGTGCCCCCGAATATTAATGAATAATGAACAATGAACAATGAATAATGAATAATGAAGGTGAAAATTTTCAGAGAAAATTTTTTCATTTATGTCTTTTAAATTATATCATAAATCATAAAATAAAAGAAATTTTGTGATCATTTCAAACCACAAAATTCCTACCTTAATTATTCATTGTTCATTATTCATTATTAATTACTAATAACCTCTTGTTGTAGGTTTGTTTTTGCTTTGTTGATGATTGCTATTAATAGTTTTATAATTTCCTGAACTTGTTCTATGAGTTCATTTATTAGCTTTGTATCTACAATAATAGCTTCTTTGATGAGTCTTAACCAGTATTCAGTTTCACTTGATTCTTTTAATGCTATAGATAATTTATTTATAAAATCTTTTTTTGATTGTGCATATGCACCTTCGCTAATATTTGCACCAATACTGGTACCACATTTAAGCAATTGGTCACTTATTATATACTCATGATTTTCACGAAGGTTATTACATAGTTTTATGACTTGTAATGAAAAGCTAAAGCTCTTTTCATATACAACATTTTTTCCCAATTTGTAACCCCCCAGTTTCAATGAATAATGAACAATGAATAATGAATAATTATGGTGAAAATTTGCGAGCAAATTTTTTCATTTAATTGTTTTATAAATTATATCATAAATTATCTAACAAAAAGGAATTTTGTGATAAACACAAAATTCCTACCTTAATTGTTCATTATTCATTGTTCATTATTCATTGTCATTCCTATTTACATGATAGGAATGACCTTTCTTCCTACCCCCATACTATCTTCAAAAGCATCCACTGCTAAGTTATACTCCAGTATGGCTTTTGAAAGGCCTAATTTGGACTGTAGGACTCTTGTTTGGACTTCTTGGACATCTGTGAGGATAGACATGCCGGCATCGTAGGTGAGCTGGGTGAGGCGTAAGGCTTCTTCAGCACTTTCTACTGCTTTTGTATATGCTTGGATAGCATGCTTCTTTTCCATCATGTCTAAGTATTTGCTTCTGACATCCATCTCCATGGCATCAAAAACATTCTCATAGTTATATACCGCCTCATCATATAAAGCGCTTTTCTCTATATACTGTGGTGCTGCTTTTGAATACCTTACAGAAACCTTATCCATATTGATTTTCTGTATTTCAATTTGTAGCTCAGCGCCATAAACTTCATTTCTTTTTGTAAAGGCTTGAGAGATTGCATCGGCAAGCTCTATATCTGGCATTTCCACATCCGTAAGGGTATCTGTTAAAATAACTTCCTGCATCACATCATAGCCCATAAATACATTGAAGTTCATCTTAGCTTTTTTGTAAATATTCACTGCTGCTTCGTATTCTGTTTGGGCTTGAATATATTCATGCTCAGCTGTAAGGGTTTCCTGTTTCGCTACCATTCCCAATTCAAACTTTGTCTGAGTATCCTTATAAAGCTTTTCTTGTACTTTTAAGTTTTCTTCATTGATCTTAACCAAATCCTGTGCCTGTAACACTCCAAAATAGAGCGCATTGACTTGGGCTTTCAGTGTGTTCATTTCTGCTTCATAATTTTTATCCATTTGATTTTTAGCAAATTCTCCTAACAGTCGAAGCAGTTCAACATCTTTCGAGGTTGGCACATCCATATCAAAACTAATATCAACACCCGTCTCTTTGTAATATGCATTTGTAAAGTCTCTAAGATCATTAGCATCTCCTGCAGAAGAGCGATTTGCTCTACTTGAAGCTCTTGCCTTATCTAAATGCCATTCGGCAGCCTTTCCCAAAGCACTGTCTGTTTTTGCTAAAGTAATGGCTTCCTTGAGACTGAGTTCAATGGCTTCACCCTGAAAATCCATGGTATTGACGATATCCGTATTGGCAGATGTCAAAACAACACCTGAAAGCATTAAAGTTATTATCATAATCAACGCACTTAATTTTTTTATTTTCATATCCATTCCTCCATACTGACCCATGAGTCAAGTCTATTTTTATTGTAACTTTCGTGTCTTTACAAGTCAAGGAAATACATGAAATGTAACACGATTGAAAAATTTGATAAGTTTGTTTTATCATCCATGAAAATATTACACAAATGTTAGAGGAAAGTAAAGGTATGGTTTGTTAGAATTTTGTAAGAAGATTTTTTCAAGGGAACAGATTACATAGGATAGGGTACTGAGAATAAAAATAAAAAGAAAAAAAAGTTCCCACCAGCTAACTGGTGGGAACTTGATAAAGCTTAATTGGTTTTATTTAGTTAAATGCTGCGTCGTCTTCGTCAGTTACAACAATGATTGTAATCAGATCACCATTATCATCATCATTAGTGATGATTGTAACTTCATCTTCTCTGTCTACATCATTCATGTTACCAACTTCGTAATAATCTAACTGATCATCATTATCATATACTTCTACGTATACAACGACATCTTCAGATACTTCCCATTTTGTTGTGCTGCCTTCTAATTCAAGCTTAATATCACTAGAATCAGCTACTACTGCGCCCATGGTTCTAACTTCGGCCATTGATCCTGCAACTGCAGTTGCTAAAGTAATAACACTTCCGGAGTAATCAACATAATAGAATCCAGGAGCACCGCTAAGGCTTATTGTTCCATCGTCATCTGTAAGGACTGTTTTTTCGTCTCCATCTTCAAATCCAATGAATTCTAATACAACGTCATCTTCTGCATTTACTACTTTACCTACTTCGTTTAATGCGAAGTATGTTGTACTGTCAGCGCCTGTTGAGTCTGTAAAGGCGATTGCTGCGATTTCATTATCATCATTAAGGATATAGCTTCCTGTTACGACATCTTCATCAGAAAGAGAAGTAACATCCCAATCATCTGAGTCTTTATCACTAGAGACATCAAATACAACTACATCACTGGCTACATCTTCACTGTCTAAAACGCCGGTTCTTTCATTGTATTCATCAGCTGATAAAGAATCAGTAATTGATTCCATTTCAGTAATGATACCATCAGAATCTACATCATATTCAACAAGAGCTGCTGGTCCAGTAATAGATCCGCCGCTTACGATATCCCAAACATCTGAATCAAGTTCATATTCAAGTTGCTCGCCTTCGGCTGTAAGCATTTTTACTTCATAAGTTGTATCACCAAATGAAGTGCTTTGGTCATACGCAAGAACAACACCGTAAAGTGCAGTAGTGCCTTCGATTTCTTCATAGAATGCGATTTTCCCGTTAGCATCTAGATAGAAAGTGTAAGTGCCATCTACATCAACACCACTGATACCATCTGGAGAACCCGCTACATCATTATTCAAAGAAACAAATTTATATGATGTTGATCCAACATATACTTTGCTTGATGCTTTCTTTGTTACATCTACTTCTTCAACTACATCTCTTGTAACTTCAAATTTAACTTTTGAATCATCTGATGCAGCATATACATAAACAACATCATCTTCTTCGATATCTTCTAAACTGTCAACGTCACCTGTTACGTCTATTACATCCATATCAAGTTCATCATCATCAGTTGGAAGACTTATGCCAAATATGTCGCCATCTTGGTCTTCTATTGCATCTGCAATATCTTCAATATCATCATCATCAACTTGATGGATAGCTGTTGGTGCCCATGCAATGATACCGCTTATAGTAGCGAATATTTCATCATCATCTTCATCAAATTCACCATAAACTGTTACATCGAAACCGTCAATGTATTCGTCATCAACATCTTCGTAAACTGCTGCTTTACCATTCAAGTATACTGCTGTGTTTGTAGCAAGATCATCAAGATCGATTTCTGTGTCATCATCATCATCAAGGACTAAGACGTCATCAGCAAAATCTCCATCATTATCAGCAGCTGCACCTAATTCTAAGTCAAGTTCGCCTGTGTATGTGTCAGAAACGATGTCATCAATAGCGATGATTGCATCATCATCATTGTAATATACATCTACTACTGCATATACATAGTCAGTTAAGTCGATTAATGTTTCATCATCATCGCCAACCCAACTTGCTTGGATTCTAACATCTTCTTTTAGATAACAATCTAATTTGCTAAGGAAAGTGATAGGATCATCGTCTTCTCCTCTTTCAGTTACGGTACCGTCTAAATTAACAGATACGTTTCTGACAGTTAGTGCATTGTAAATCATAGTTGCCACTGCACCTCTATCAGCTGTGCCTGAAAGAATAACAGTTACATCATCTGTGATTCCAAGATCTTCAGCTAATGTAAGATAGTTAACAGGCCATGCACCCACTAAGCTTTCACAACCATCAATGTATCCAAGAGCTCTTACTACCATAGTAATTGCTTCTGGGAAAGATACTTGTGCACTTGGTTTGAAAGTGCCATCTGGATAACCGTTAACGATTCCTTTTCCTGCAATAACTGCTACATATTTGTCAGCCCAGTGTCCTGCCATGTCGCTGAAGCTGCTTGCTCCAACAAAATTAGCAGTATCTTCTAAACCTAATGTTCTGACAATAAGTGCTGCCATTTCTGCTCTTGTTACTGCTCCCTCTGGTTTGTAAGTGCCATCAGGATAACCTGTTACAACACCTAAGCTCATGAGAACTTCTACTGGTGCTTCATAGTCTGTATCTACTACATCAACAGGTGCTGCAGCAAATGCCATACCAAAGCTACCGAGTACTAATGAAAGTACGAGTACGAATGAAAGTACTTTACGCATATAATTTGTTCCTCCTTTTGTATTTTTGTTTTTGTAAGGGGCAATAATTTGATAGTGCTTCGTCAAACCATCTCCCCCTTCCAAAGACAATCCGACTTTTTTTATATAGAAGTGGTAGCACAATAAGACATGCTCCACGCTCTATCACGTTCAATTATACTATCGAGAACTGGGGCAGTCAATCAGTTGACTGTTTTGTAATGAAACTGTAATAAAATAACTCTTTTCATTTCTCTCTTCTCAACAGCATAGTCCTATTATAAAGGGACAACCCGCTAATGTCCATTACAGGGAGATTACAAAATGGTTAAGATTGAAAGGGAAGGTAGTTTTTGAATGAATAATGGACAGTTTGCAATGAATAATGAATAATGAACAATGAAATAATGATAGTGGATTCTTCGCTGGGCTCAGAATCTTCATTTAATAAAGGATAGGGCAGAATCCTAAAGCATAATAACTGGCGGGCAAGGCCCGCCTACTTAAAAAGGGTTTTGCACTCTTTTTGTGCAAAACCCTTCCTTCATTATTCATTGTTCATTATTCATTATTCATTGCTTATCGTTCATTGTTCATTATTCATTGCTCATCATCGTTTATTGTATTTTATCGCTGCCCCGACAAATTCTCTAAACAAGGGGTGGGGTCTTGTGGGGCGGGATTTGAATTCTGGATGGAATTGACCTGCTACGTACCAAGGATGGTCTTCCAGCTCAACCATTTCCACCAATCGATCATCTGGGGATATCCCACTTATTTTCATTCCTGCAGATGTGAACTGCTCTTTATAAGTATTGTTATATTCGTATCTGTGCCTGTGTCTTTCATAGATCAAATCCTGACCATAGGCTTCATCTGATTTGGTGTTTTTGATTATTTTGCAAGGATAAAGACCCAATCTCATGGTCCCTCCCATATCTTCAATGTCTTTTTGGTCTGGCATGAGGTCAATAACGGGGTGTGGGGTATGGGGGTCTATTTCAGAAGAATTTGCGCCTTTGAGTCCTAAAACATTTCTTGCAAATTCTATAACAGACATATGCATGCCCAGACAAATACCTAAGTAAGGCACCTTGTTTTCTCTGGCATATCTTGCAGCACATATCTTCCCTTCGATGCCTCTGTGACCAAAGCCTCCTGGTATCAAAATCCCATGGCAGTCTTTTAAGATTTCATGGACATTGCTATCTTCTAATTCTTCGGAGTGAATCCACTGAATATCTATTTTGGTGTCATTGGCAATCCCAGCATGCTTTAATGCTTCTGCAACGGATAAGTAGGCATCCTTAAGCTCAATGTACTTACCTACTAAAGCTATTTTCGTTACATGGTACATGTCTTTTTCTTTTTGCACCATGGTCTCCCACTCGGAAAGATCAGGATCGCTACAGGTTATCTTTAATTTTTCGCATACAATATCTGCAAATCCGCTTTTTTCCAAAAGTAGCGGCACTTCATAAAGGGAATCAACACTATAGTTTTCGATGACTTTATCTTTATCGACGTTGCAAAAAAGGGCTATTTTTTCTTTTATCTCATCGTTTATATGTTTCTCAGTTCGGCAAACGATGGCATCAGGTTGTATCCCTATGGCTCTTAGCTCTTTTACACTGTGTTGCGTGGGTTTGGTCTTTATTTCACCCGTGGTGGCCAAATAGGGGATTAATGTGAGATGGATGTACATCACATTTTCCTGACCTACGTCATATCGAATCTGGCGGATGGCTTCTAAGAATGGAAGACTTTCAATATCTCCCACGGTTCCGCCTATTTCCGTAATAACTATATCCACATCATCTTGTTTTCCTACTCTGACAATTCTTTCTTTAATGGCATTTGTAATATGGGGAATAACTTGAACCGTCGCTCCTAAGAAATCACCTTTTCGTTCTTTGTTTAGGACGGACCAGTAAATTTTACCTGTGGTAACGTTGCAGTATTTATTCAAATTAATATCAATGAATCTCTCATAATGACCCAAATCAAGATCCGTTTCAGCGCCATCATCTGTGACAAACACTTCTCCATGCTGATAAGGGCTCATGGTCCCTGGATCAATATTTATATATGGGTCAAATTTTTGAATCATTACTTTGAGTCCTCTGCTTTTCAAAAGACGTCCCAGTGAAGCTGCTGTAATTCCCTTTCCTAAAGAAGAGACAACCCCACCGGTGATAAAAACATATTTTGCCGACATACTACACCCCCATAAATCATTTTACTTCTGCACCAACTCAATCAACTTTACCATTCTAAGCTAAATCACATCTTTTTTCAACTCAACTTACTCATTCATTTAATTTTATTTTATTTATTGAAGAATTTTTTCCTTAAATCTTGAAGCCCTAGCAGTAATCTTTGATTGGCTAAGAGTTTTTCAGTTAAGCCTATCAATTTGTCATTTAATCTATTACGGACAACCGCAAGGGTCGTCCCTACGCCTTATGAGCAACCGCAAGGGTCGTCCCTACGCCTTATGAGCAACCGCAAGGGTTGTCCCTACGCATCATTTAGATAGTATTTCCATAGCTTTCTCAAGCTGGGCATCCTTGTCCAAACTTTCTGCATATTTTAAGATTTCTTCATCTAAACGATCCTTTGTTGAGTAATCCAATATTCCGTACCCAAACAGTCCCTGTGCGTTCTGGAAATGCTTTATGCTATTGAAAGTGATTTCATCCATAACACCCGTTATATCCACATCTGAATACCCAAGAAACTTCAATCTTTGTTGGGCACCGTAAACATTAAGACCCTTATCATTTAATCCAGGTTTAACTTTTTCGATCATGGGCGCCAGTTCCTTAACTTCGCTTATCAATGTATCCAATTCTTTGCTATTTTTATTTTGTAAAATAATATCTGGCGTAATCCCAGTACCATGTATCTTGCTTTTATTGGGCGTAAGAAAATGTGACACTGTCAACTTCATGCCCCCGCCATTTTTAAGGTTTAAAGATTGCTGCGCTGATCCTTTTCCAAAGGTTGTTGTTCCTATGATGGTCCCAGCACCCGTTTCCTTGATGGCGCCTGCCAATATTTCTGAAGCACTTGCTGTGCCTCCATTAACTAAAACTACGACTGGTAAATCTATCTGTGGTGTTTCTGAATAAAAAGTCTGAGTAATCTCTCCTTGCTTCTCAAAATACATCAAAGGTCCTTCAGGGGCAATTTCTTCTGCTACTTCAAGGGCTGTGTTTATATACCCTCCCCCATTGTCTCTTAAGTCTATTATCAATGCTTTCGCGCTTTCTTCTCTGAGTTTCTTCAATGCCGTTTTAAATTCATCGCCTGTGTTACTATCGAAGCTTAATATTCTAATATATCCAATATGGTCTTCTTTCATCTCATAATTAACCGATGCCATTTTAATGGTTTCTCTTGTTATTTCAAATCTCAGAATATCCATATTGCCTTCTCTTCTAACGCCAACCGTAACTTTCGTTCCCGGCTTACCTCTAAGCAAATTGACAATGCGCTCTGTGGAAAATTCCGTTACATCTTGTTCATCCACTTCTACGATCACATCTTTGGATTGAATCCCTACTTTATAAGACGGGGAGTCAAATATCGGGGATACCACAACACATTGATTGTCTCTTGTTTCAATGGTAACGCCTATCCCATTGTATTCTCCAGACACTGCTTCAACAAAATCGTCAAGATCCTCTTCTTGTGGAAAGTAAGTGCTATAAGGATCTAATGCTTTAAAAAGTCCATTGTAGGCACCATTTATCATCTGTTCCTGAGTAATGTCATCTGAATGATGGGTTTGGATGTATTGAATCAGTTTTTTCATAAAATCCATCTGCTCATTTAGGTATGTTTCCTCTTCTTCTGCAAAACCCATAGTTGAAAAAGAAAAGAATACCATCATTATGGTTATAAATAGTACCAGTGTTTTTGCTATTTTTCTTTTGTTCATTGTTTGTCCTCCTTTAAGGTATAAGGTGCCTGGAAGTTTAAGTTTATTAATTCGTCTTAGCTTTATTCATGATTTCTATATTCAGTTTATTTCTTCCCTCTACAAGTCCTGAAAGGCTGATATCGTACTCGATGTTTAGGAATCCTGTAGCCTCGGTTTTATTTAATTCGTTTTCTATTTTCTTTGTAAGAACTTCCATTTCTACATTGCCATAAGGTGTATTGTAATGGGCATTAAACCTTTTCCCCTTTTGAAATTGGATTTCAGAAGAAGCGGACCCAAATCTTTTCATATGGATGATATCATCTGTAATTCTTAATTTAGTCGTGCATCCTTGGACTCCCGAAAGCTCTGTTTCCTGGTAAATCAAGTAAGTTGCGTCTCCTTTTTTATAGTATTTTCCTTCTGTAATCAGTTCAACAACTTCTTGTTCGCCTTCTTTATTTAATTGCTTTCCTATGATTTTCAACATTATTTTCTTCATGCCTTTCACCTACCTTTGCTGTGACGTGTCGGTCGGGCACAGGACCCGACCCTACCAATATAGGAATTTGCGTCAGCAAATTCCCTCCATCATTCTTAATTTTTAATTTTTAATTCTTAATTTTTACGTCTTGCGTGTCTGTTTATCTTCATATTTCTCAAATCCATACTTTATTAGTTTATCAATCAACTGAGAATAGTCAACACCTTGTTCCTTCCATAAAAGAGGGAGCATACTGTATTTTGTAAAGCCGGGAATGGTGTTGATCTCATTAATCAATATTTTACCGGTGTCTTTGTCTATAAAAAAATCAACTCTTGCAAACCCACAGCAGTCTAAAGCTTCATAGGCCTTTATGGCATAGGCTCTTATTTCTTCTCTTTGTACTTCTGTAATGTTAGCAGGAATACACATCTTGGATTTGCCATCATCAAAATATTTTGCTTTATAATCATAAAATTCTCTGGATGGAATAATCTCACCTACGGCCGCAGCTTGAGGCCAATCATTTCCAATGACACTGGTCTCTATTTCTCTACAATTCACATAGGCTTCAATTAGGATTTTTCTGTCATATCTACACGCCTCTATGAGCGCTTCTTTTAATTCTCTTTGATGGTGTGCTTTGTTGATACCGACGCTGGACCCTAAATTTGCCGGTTTCACAAAAACAGGATATTGGAATTCTGTTTCTATTATGGAAAGTGTTTCTTCTGGATTCTTTTGAAAATCTTTCCTGTAAACAATGATATGTTTGCAGATGGGAAGATTGACCTGCTCAAAAATACGCTTAGAGCAAACTTTATCCATGGCTGCAGAAGAACCCAACACACCTGCACCCGCATAGGGAATGTCCACCATTTCAAATAATCCCTGTATGGTGCCATCCTCCCCATATGGGCCATGAAGGACTGGAAATACAATGTCCACACGGTCTTTCAGTCCATGTTCGCCTAATAGATTAAATCTGTATTTTTCAGGATTTTCCATCAAACTCTTTCTCGCCTGTTTTTCCCACTGACCGTTTTCTATGTCTTCAGGCACGCCTTCATATAGAAGCCATTCCCCTTCTTTGGTGATTCCGATACAAGTTATTTGATATTTTTCTTTATCCACAGCGTTTATCACAGAAGCCGCTGACATAAGAGAAACCTCATGTTCTCCTGATTTTCCGCCAAATATAATACCCAATCGAATTTTGTCTGCCATATGAATACCCCCTATTATTCTTTCCCACTGCATAAATGTATCCCTTGCATTCTAATAATTTAACTATTTGAAAGAGATGTTTAATGTATTTAGTTTTGTTTTGCTCTTGTTTTTAGTATAAAAACCGGTCCCTACATATTATTTTGGGAATATTTAGCGTACCGCGTCTTTGCTAAAGCTTAGTCCTATCTTAAGGGTTCGTTTTGCAAAACAAAAATAAATACATTGAACGTCTCCTGTAGTTACATTTACATCCGCCCTACCTTTTCTGTGAGAAAGGTAGTTATTAATATCAATTATTACTATTATATCATTAAGGGATTGGGTTGTAGAATCGAATTTTAAAAAAACTTTGAAGTTTGAGTATAAATTTAAGTTTGAGTTTGAGTCTGAGTTTAAGTTTGAGTTTGAGTCTGAGTTTAAGTTTGAGTTTAAGCTTGAGTTTGAGCTTGAGTTTAAAATCAAAAATTCTTCGTATACCGAAGAATTTTTTTACCTTAATTCTAAATTCTTAATTCTAAATTCTTAATTTATATATTCCTAAATCATCAGTGTGCCATTCTCGCTGATGATGGCTTTGAGTATTTTTTCTTCTACCCCTGTTTCCGCATTGATATAAATTAAAAAGTGCTCATCTCCTCTGTTCACTTTTACTTCATAGCAATAAATCTCTCCACCAAACTCAGTGGGTATGACGCATAATTTGGGTTCTTCCTCTATATTGGCCCTGACGCTTACGCTTTGTTTTGCTTCATCAGGGGACAGTTTAGGAGGTTGGAGCTCTCTTTGATGATTTAGTGTCAAATATTGAGAGGATTCGAATCCTATAATATCACCATTATCCAGAGCAACTTTTACTTTAATAAGATCTGGATATATAATGACATCTTCCTGACTATAAGCATAAACCACCAAGACGGCATTTTCTGTTTTTAAGGAATAGGTTGGAACCATGCTTTTAAATCCCTTTTCATCTAAAAATTTATCTGCCATTTCTACAGCTTGTTTTCGAGAGAAATTCTCTTGATCAATGGATCTGTTATTTAAAATATTTACAACATATCCCTCTATTTCAGATATACATATATAAAGAGGGGCTTCATATCCTTTTAGCGCTACTTTGAAATTATAGGTCACAATCCTTCCTTCTACACCTGGTTGATCCTCCATTTGCTCTATTTTTTCTTCACCAATGAATTCTTTTACCTTTTCTGCTGCTTCTTCTACAGTGATTTCTTTCCCTTGGAGTTTAGGTTTTATGCCTTGTACCACATGTTCTGAAAAAGGACCGTCATAAATGAGTTCCGGATATTGAGTCATTCTTTCTTCAAATTGAGTAAATTGAAGTTCAATGGGATTTTGACTTTCTGTTTCCTGAGTTTCTTGCTGGATTTGCTGAGTGTTTTTCGCCTGGGCAAATCCGCCTGTCCAATCTTGGCTCCTGATGCTCTCATCCTTTATCTCACGGAAGCCTTGGGAAAGGTCAACGGAATATTCATATAATTGTTGAAGATTGTTTAAGTCCTCAGTAGAGAGTTTTTCGCCTTTTATGCTTTTTTGAGCCATGGCAAAGGTATAATCCCCCAACTGATTAAAATATTTATTGGTCTGGGAAAGCCCCTCATGACTGATGGGTAATTGCGAAAGGTATTCTTCAGCATTATAGGCGCTTTGCCATACTTTTGAGAAAAGTAGTATGTTTTCTTTTGTCTGTGAGGAGACCATGAGCTTAGAAAGATCTGTTGAAATTGTCTCTATACTTCCAACCAAATCATAGTATTTTTTTTGAGCTTGGTTATCTATATGTTGGGTATATCTCATCTTATCTTGGTACTGAAAATACCCCCAAGTACCTGTTCCCACAAGGGCAACTACAAGAAGCCCCATAATGGCAATACTTATGTATTTGAATTTCATGTTTGCCTCCCAATATAATTAATAATTAATAATGAATAATTAATAATGAAGGTGGGGATTTTGCTTTGAGCAAAATCTCTTCATCTTCTCGTATCTCGTATCTCGCATCTAGTAAGAGATTGCCACGCTTGAAGCCCTAACCAGAATCTTTGATTCTGAAGTAGGTCTCATACAGAAACTTTCTAATCTTTGATTAGTAAAAGTTTTTCAGTTGATTACGTCGCAGGTCTCATACAGCAATTCTAAAATCTTTGATTTTATAGAATTTTTCAGTTCGCTCGTAATGACAAGAATGAAGATTTTGGAACAAAATCAACCTTAATTATTAATTCTTAATTTTTAATTCTTAATTGCTTTTCTATCGCCCAAAATAATGTTTTCCAATTACAGTTACGACTTGTCTTGACCAAATCCACTTGCTTGTTGCTTTTGCAGGATTCCAATAGTAAAGACATCCGCCTGATGGGTCCCAACCGTTTAATGCATCCCCCGCTGCCTTAAGACATGATGGGTCAGGGGGTAAGTTAATTTGCCCGTCCGCAACGGCTGTAAAGGCTAAGGGCTGGTAAATAACACCGGGTATGGTATTTGGAAATGAAGGGTTTCTGGTTCTATTTAGTATGACTGCACCTACTGCAACTTGCCCCACATAAGGTTCTCCTCGAGCCTCTCCGGTAATGGCTTTGGCCAAAAGCATCTTTTCATCATCTCTTGAGGTCCCACCTCCTCCTCCTGTATTGTTAGTGGTTCCTGCAGGAAGCCCCAAT
>JADQBM010000126.1:0-4147 GCA_016278615.1 Clostridia bacterium
AGGTCTCATACTGGAATTCTAAAATCTCTGATTTTAATAGAATTCTTCAGTTGAATCTTAAATTCATATCCTATATTTCATAAAATGAACTTGCTGAAATGAGTTCTATTTTTTTGTTTTGCAAAATTTCTATTGCTTTCTTGGGGTCGTTGACTTTTATAATCATTGATGCTTTGCCTTCATGAGAATACCCATACATATAAGGGATATTTACTTGACCCTCTGAAAGATATTTAATGACCTTGTTAAGAGCACCGGGAATATCAGGGGTTATTAAAGCAATGACTTCTGTTATATGCACAGATAAATCATTTTTCTTCAAAGCCCGAACAGCTTTTTCTGGATTGTCTACAATCATGCGTAAGACGCCATAATCTGCCGTTTCCGCAATGCTCAGAGCTGAAATATTTATTTGATTTTCAGATAGGATATCTGTAACTTCAGTTAACCGACCCGTTCTATTTTCTAAAAAAACAGATAATTGTTTAATAACCATAAAAACACCTCCAAAATTAATTAGTAATAAATATGAAATCTGTAAGTGTAAGTGAAACTCCTTCGGAGTTAGGGTAAGTTAAATATTTAAATTTGGAATCCATTTAACTTAGTATTTAGATTTTAACACTTAACTTACACTTATGCTTCAAACTTCTAATTTTTAAGTTTCAGCTATTTTAACTTCCTATTATCTATAATCCTTTTTGCTTTGCCTTCTGATCTTTGAATTGTCTTTGGTTCAACCAGTTTAATTTTTACGCTTATGCCTAACATGCTTTCTACAGCATTTTTTATTTTTTTAGTTAAACCTTCTAATTTTCCAATCTCATCTGAGAAATAGTAATCATCCACTTCCACCCAGATTTCAAGGGTATCCAGTGCACCTTCGCGATGGATAATCAGCAAGTAATGTGGTTTTGTTTCACCTATTTCTAATAAGACACTTTCTACTTGTGATGGGAATACATTTACGCCTCGAATAATAAGCATATCATCTGAACGACCTGTACATTTTTCCATTCTCACGGCAGTGCGTCCACATTGGCACTTGCTATCATTTAACTTGGTTAAATCCCGAGTTCGATAGCGCAAAAGAGGAAGTGCCTCTTTGGAAATGGTTGTAAAAACCAATTCCCCAATGTTGCCTTTTTCTACCGTTCCTAATGTATCCGGGTCAATAATTTCTGGATAAAAGTGATCCTCCCATATATGGAGACCGCATTGATGGTCACATTCATTGGCAACCCCAGGGCCAATGATTTCACTAAGCCCATAAATATCGAAAGCTTTAATATGAAGGCTCTTCTCAATTTGGTGTCGCATTTCTTCAGTCCAAGGTTCAGCACCAAAAATACCAACTTTTAGATTGAGAGATTCTGGAGCGATACCTGCTTCTTCTATTGCTTCAGAGAGATATAAAGCATAAGAAGGAGTACAGGCAATGACGCTGCTATTAAAATCCTGCATGAGCTGGAGTTGTTTCTGAGTATTTCCTCCTGAGATAGGGATGACTGTTGCGCCAATTTTTTCAGCGCCATAATGCAACCCTAACCCTCCTGTAAATAGTCCATAGCCGTATGCAATCTGAATAATATCGTCTCTCGATGCACCAGAACTATACAGTGATCGTGCAACGACCTCTGAAAAAGTACCAATATCCCTCCTGGAATAACCAACGACAGTAGGTTTCCCTGTAGTGCCGGAAGAGGCATGTATTCTGACTACTTCACTTCTGGGAACCGCAAATAACCCAAAAGGGTAATTGTCTCGTAAGTCTTGTTTAGTTGTAAAAGGCAATTTAACAATGTCATCAATTCCTTTGATGTCGCCAGGCTCTAAACCCATTGACTGCATCTTTTTTCTGTAAAACGGTACATTATGATAGACTCGGTCAACCGTGTCATAAAGCTTTTGACTCTGTACTTCTCTCATCTTTTCACGGTCCATACATTCATAATACTCATTCCAAATCAATTTAACGCATCCTTCCTTTATCTTATTTTGTTTCATATTAAAGACTTCTACTGATAGGCTCCTCTGATAATTGCTATTTCATTTTGATGAAACAGCTCTCATAAGGGTCACATTATATTTGAGTGCTTCATATTATGTAAATATGAACAGATATTCTTAATTTAAGGAGGTATGTGAAATGTCTCATTGCGATGCAGTAGGCGGTATAGATGATAGCTTATTATTCTTCTTCTTGTTGCTTGTAGTTTTATTCTGTCAATGTCCAATGTTTGGTAGAGGCGTTTATTAAAAGACATAATGCTAAGTTTTAAAACGCTTCGATATCTCTTCAATTAGAAAGGGATTAAGGACCATTCTTAATAATTGTTATCTGATTTGAGGATACCTTTCGAGGTATCCTTTTTTTAAATTCATATTTTTGTGACAATAAAAAATGCCTCCCGTAAAGGGACGAGGCATTTGCTCCGCGTTACCACCCTGATTGGCTGTTAACCCACTCAAAGGATACCAATATATATCCATTTCTTATAACGTAGAAACCCGTTTCTGCCTACTCTAAATTCAGCAAAAAAACTCCAGAGGGAACTTCATAATAATCCTTGCTACCACTTTCTCAGCAACAGTGGCTCTCTTTAAACTGGATTAAGACTACTTTTCTCTATCATCGTTTTTAGTGATATTTTAAATAAGTATAATCCTTCAACTAAAATTTGTCAATGTTTGTTCTGGTTATGAATTTATCTCATTTGACGTTTCTTGATCTTCGGAATCTGGTGGAGAAGGATCGCATTTGACTTTTTCATACATTTCTTTTAAATCATCCTTATAATCCTCTTTCAGTATTCTCATCCGCTTTTGACGGTTGATGGATGCAGAGCGGCTAATAATAAAACCACAAGTCATTGCCGTAAAGGGTATTGCTAAAACCAAACCGATACTTCCGGCTATAGAGCGAATAATTTCTGTAGCAATTAAGTCCATATTGAGAATTTCTACTAAGGGGAAATCATAAGCTATAAAAATCAGCATAAGAGGAATGGATGTGCCGGTGTACGCTAATATAAGTGTATTGGTCATAGTACCCATGACATCTTTTCCAATGTTTATTCCTGCGGAGATAAGGTCTTTTGTCGAGATGCTTGGTTCAACTTCTCTTATTTCATGCATGGAAGAGGCAATGGTCATGGCAATATCCATGACAGCTCCCAGGGTCCCGATAATAATACCGGAAAAAAGAATGCCTCTATAATCGAAAGAGATCCCTTGAGGAATATACATAAGCATATTGGCTTCATGACTAGATAAACCCGTAAGATTTGATAATGAACCAATTACATATGCAATAACACCGGAAAACACAACCCCAGAAGCCGTACCAATAATGGCAGAGATGGATTTTATATTAATACCAGCAATAATAAAAAGCGTAAGGGTTGTTACAATTATCGCTGTAACAATAGATAGAAAAATGGGACTATACCCTTTGAGAATAAAAGGAAGCATAAAGAAAATGATAATTGAAATTGAAAGGCCCAGGGATAAGATAGCCTTGATACCCTTGAAGCCACCAATGAAAATTAAAAGCAATATAAATATAATAAGTAAATAAAGCTCATATCGATCTCTTTCAAATCCAGAAACATATATTGTTGGTAATTCATAATCATTGGTAGTTTCACCGATTGCAACCGTGATGCGATCTCCTTTTTCAAGGAAGATATCATAAAAGGCTTGATTACTTAGATGGTTTTCAACTGTGAGAATCTGACCTTTATATTCCCCTGAAAGCAGTTGTATTTCTACAACTTGTTTTAGATCTTCAAATTGATGCTCGTCATATTCTTTTATGGAAACATCAGAAAGAATATCTAAAACTTTTGCTTTTTCAGTTACAAAAGAACCCTCTAAAGAAGGGGAGGCCATATCGCTGGATGCATACACGAAAAGGGAGAAACCATACATCATTGTTAATACGAATAAAATACCTATAATTTTTTTCAATTCATCACCCTTAATATTCTCTTAGACTTCAATCATTATGATACTAAAATTTGCAATAAAAGTCTATGCAAATTTACTAAAATAATCGTAATTCATGTCAAATTCTGTTACAATTAGTGTAAGTGTAAGTGTAAGTGTAAGTGTAAGTGTAAGTGTAAGTGTAAGTGTAAGTGTA
>JADQBM010000126.1:4157-30477 GCA_016278615.1 Clostridia bacterium
AAGTGTAAGTGTAAGTGTAAGTGTAAGTGTAAGTGTAAGTGTAAGTGTAAGTGTAAGTGTATTGAAGGATGATTTTGTAATACGAAACTACCAGGAGATAATTGTCCGGGGGAGCATGATGAATAGTAAAAGTTTTCTTATTATTATAATGGTAATAACGGTAAGCTTATCTTCTTTGGTAGGAGGAACAATGAAAAGAAATAAGGTAGAAGCAGTCAGTCGGCCTATAGACGATTATGAGGTTTCTCAAAAACCATCAGAACCATATACCACAATAGAAAATTCCTTAAATGAAGGTCCTGATCTTACATTGAAAGAGCAAGAGGGTTTAGAAGAAGTATTTAAATATGAACCTTTAACAGATGAAATAAAAAACAAAATAGTAGACATCTCGTGGAATGAGAAGGCTTCTTATCCTATAGATGATTTGGCTTATATTACAGTGACCTACTATGGATTTAACGGCGAGATTCATATAGGAGAACTGATTATGCACAAGAAGGTTGCGCCTGAAATTATTGAGATTTTTCAAGAATTATATGATAAAAAATTTCCCATTGAAAAGGTAAGGCTCATTGATGAGTATGATGCTATTGACCAAGCTTCAATGGCGGATAATAATTCTTCAGCTTTATGTGTTAGACCCATAACCAATAAGCCTTATGAATTATCTAAGCATTCCTATGGTCTTGCAATTGATTTAAATCCAATTCAGAATCCGTATATTAGCCCAGATGGGATTTTCCCGGACGGTGGTAACGAATTTTTGGATAGAACCCATGTGAGAAAGGGAATGATAGTTGAAGGAGATGCGTGTTACGAAGCATTTACCAGCAGAGGCTGGACTTGGGGTGGCAATTGGACATCTATAAAAGATTATCAGCATTTCGAAAAAGACATAGAAATAGAAGTCACTGGAAAGATACCGGAGGTCTCGAAAGAAGGAGTATCAAAGCATTTATTAAATGCTTTAGAGTTAACCAGAAAAATTATGAACCCTGAAAGCGAAAAGATCATAGAAAGAAATGGGCATAATTACGGAAGATATCCCGAGGCTCTCAATTCAAAAGAAAAAATATTATCGAGTTTACGAGTGTTTTATACACCTGAATTTGCAGAAGAGATTTATGAGAGCAGTGAAAAAATAATCATAGAGGATGCACTTTATAGCCTTTTAAACAGTGAAGTGTACCCAGGGTTTAGCAAGAAATCTTCCATTAAGCTTGTTGAGGAATCTGAGGATTCTCATACCAGAACATATATAATGGAGACACAAGACAAGGAGGGGGAACTCGTATTTGAAATAAAATACATTGGAAGCCAGGGTTGGAGGATTACTTTTTTAGAAAATATAGATACACAATAGGAGGTAGAATTTTGAAGATAAAGTTTTTAGGTGCTTCACAAACAGTAACTGGTTCTTGTCATCTCATAACCACAGAGAATCACAAAATTCTATTAGATTGCGGGCAATTCCAAGGTGGAAAAGTGATTGAGGAATTAAATGATCTTCCCTTTGGCTTTGATCCGTCAGAGATAGATTATCTATTTTTGAGTCATTCACATATTGATCATAGTGGTAGAATTCCTCTTTTAACAAAGAGGGGTTTTAAAGGAAAGATATTTTGTACAAAGGCAACCCATGATCTTGCCAATATCATGCTTCGAGATAGTGGATATATTCATGAAAAAGAAGCGGAGTGGACAAATAGAAAGAGATTAAGAGCTGGAAAAGAAAGTATTGAACCTTTATATACCTTTGAAGACGCAGAAAAAGCAATGGTCTACTTCGAGCCAGTCTTGTACGACCAAACCATTACCATTTCAGATACTCTCAAAGTAAAATTTAACGATGCAGGGCATATCTTGGGGTCTTCTATTATTGAGTTGTGGATAACAGAAGGGACCGTCACCTCAAAAGTAGTCTTTAGTGGTGATATCGGCATGAAGGATAAGCCTATATTAAGGAATCCATCCATTATTAAAGAAGCAGATTATCTAATTATGGAGACCACTTATGGGGACCGGATTCATCAAGAGACAGGAAGTAGAATCGATATACTTATGGATATCATATTAAAAACCACCCAACGAGGAGGGTCTGTGGTGATTCCTTCTTTTGCAGTGGGTAGGACACAGGAAATTATCTATGAGCTTAATAAGTTCTATGAATACAACAAGGAATATCAAAGCGTATTGGACCAGATTAATGTTTACATCGATAGTCCTCTTGCAACATCCGCAACAGATATTTTTCAAAGAAACGCTCAAGTGTTTGATGAAGAAACAAAAAACTATATTTTAAATGGAGATAATCCTCTTGACTTTAAGAACCTTCACTTTACCAGGTCATCACAGGAATCTATTGCATTAAACAATGATCCAACACCTAAAATCATTATTTCTGCAAGTGGTATGTGTGACGCAGGAAGAATAAAGCATCATTTAAAACATCATCTGTGGATGAAGGAATCAAGCATTGTTTTTGTAGGCTATCAGGCCAATGGAACATTGGGACGTCGCATTAGAGATGGAAATAAGGATATTAAGATATTTGGAGAAAGTATTCATGTGAATGCTGAGATATATAACATTGAAGGATTTTCAGGTCATGCAGATCAAAATGGTTTATTGGAGTGGTTAGGCCATTTTAGTAAACAGCCTAAGGCTATATTTTTAGTGCATGGGGAGGAAGATTCCTTAGAAGGATTCGCTGAAAAAGCGAAAGAAGTATTAAATTATGAGTGCATCATTGTAGAACCGGATCAAGAATATGAAATGAATAATGAAGAAAACGTGCCTACGAAGGGGAAAGAAGAAAAAGTACATTTTGACGAATTAAATGATTTAAATGATAGAATTTATACCATTAGAAACGAAATAGAGAATATACTTTATCAAACCCATCTTGCTGTAGATGGTAACACAAGTAAGGAACAGTACAATGAAGTTAACAACAAAATTATAGAATTAGAAAAGGATTTAATCAATTTGGGCATTGTAGTTGGTAATGAAAAAAATATCAGCTAAATAACATAAAGGAAACAATATCCTGGGCTGTATTAAATAGACCAGGGACATTCCTTAGAAAGATAGACCCTTAAGCGAAAGGTGTGTCCCTTTACCTTTTTAAGAATAAAGAGACAGCAGATGATCAATAATAATAAAAAAAATTATTGAATAAGGAAGATTAGGATGTATAAAACATATCACTCAAATAGAAAAATGAAAGAATTGCACCAATGGAGAGAAAACATAGACCATGTAATTATGGGGAATGGTGAGATACATGATTTTTTTGAATGCAGAACAGATTTTTGCAGTGGTGAAGAGTATCTGATAAAGCAACTTTTTGATGCAGCCTCATTAGAAGAGAAAAGAGTATTATCTGACTTATTGAGAAAAATGGTTAAAAAGGACAGACATTAAAACAATGAACAATGAACAATGAATAATGAATAATTAATGAAGGAGATTTTGCTTAGGCAAAATTTTCTTTATTTAGGGGATCTGAATACCCGTTATAGGGGAGCTTTTATTTAACTTACACTTATCATTTTATTAATAATATGATAATATGAACAGTGCATACTTAAGGTATGGAGTTTTGGAAGGGAAGAAGAGAATGTATTTAGTAGATTATCATATTCATACGAACAGATCCATGGATGGGAGAGATGCTCTTGATGAAGTTTGCATGGCTGCTGTTAAAAATGGCATTAAGGAAATAGCTGTAACAGATCATTTTGAACCCATCAAAAAAGATCCAGAATATAAGGAATATGATGGAAAAGCGTGTTTTAGTGATATATTAAAAGCTCGGAAAAAATTTGAAGGGCTCTTAACCATAAAATTTGGAGTTGAGTTGGGGCATCCACATTTGTATCCAAAGCAGTCAGAAAAAATCATTAGCCAATATCCATATGACTTTGTTCTTGCTTCAGGACATAAGATGCCAGGGGATATGGATTTTTCACAAGTGGATTATACAGATTCGAGTTTAGATAAGTTCTTTAGATTGTATCTTTCTAATCTTAAGGAGTTGGTTTTATGGGGAAAATATGATTGTATTGGACATTTTGACTTAATAAAAAGATATGCAGCACTTCAAGGGGTTTCAATTGATTTAATGCTTTGTTTCCCAGAAGAAGTCATTGAAATATTAAAGATCATTATTGAATTAGGCAAGGGAATCGAAATTAATACTTCAGGACTAAGGCAAAAATCAGGAGCGTGTTTGCCAGATTATGATATAGTAAAAAAATATAAGGATTTGGGAGGCACCATTATTACCGTTGGGTCAGATGCACATAAAGCATCTTATGTAGGAGAAGGCATTCTTGAAGGTATTCAGTTAGCGGAAGCTGCCGGATTTAAGTGCTTGGCGGTTTATGATAAAAGAAAACCATATTATATACCCATTGAAAAAATCAAAAGAAAAAATACAAAAGAAACCGCTTGATCATTTGACATTTGGTGTAGGATATGATAGATTTATAGGGATAAATAACTTAGATATCTTTAATTCGGTACTGTGATACTGGAAAGGTTCTTAAAAATCAAATATGAATTCTTTATCATCTAAAGTATTTCTTTTGGATATTTAAAACCTTCCCGTATATCAAGGAAGGTTTTTTTGTATGACTTTTTTTAAATTCGTTCAGAGAGGCGGATAAGGGGGTAAAAATGCATTTAGAAGGACGACATCTGTTAAATTCCACTGATTTTTCTATTGAGGAACTCTTTTCATTAATCCATCTTGCCCAAGAAATTGCTGAAAATCCTACGGATTATTCACAAACTTGTAGAGGAAAAGTCATGGCATCACTTTTTTATGAACCTTCCACTCGAACAAGACTGAGCTTCGACGCAGCAATGAAACGTTTGGGTGGCTCGGTAATAGGATTTTCTGATCCCGATATATCTTCTCATTCCAAAGGGGAAAGTATTGAAGATACCATTAGGACAGTAGAATGTTATTCAGATATCATTGTCATGAGACATCCGGAGCCTTTTAAGCCTCATAAATTAAGTACCCTTATTTCAAACCCTTTAGTTAATGCCGGAGACGGCCCAAATCAACACCCTACGCAAACCCTTGCGGATTTATTTACGATTTTCATGTATAAGAAAAAACTATCAAATTTAAAAATTGGTTTCTGTGGTGATTTGAAATATGGTCGAACAGTCCATTCTCTTATAAAAGCAATGGACAGGTATGAAGACAATTCATTTGTCTGTATTTCTCCGGACAATCTTAAGTTGCCTGAAGAAATTTCTAAAAACTTGGCCTCCCAGTTGATTGAAAGCAATCAATTGGAAGAGTCCATGAAAGACTTGGATGTTTTATATATGACCAGAACCCAAAAAGAAAGATTTCCTTCTGTCCAGGAATATGAGAGATGTAAAGGGTCTTACATCCTATCCCATGAGAAATTGAGGTTCGCAAAAGAAGATGTCATCATTATGCATCCTCTTCCAAGAGTAGATGAAATTCATGAAAGTGTAGATAGGGATAAAAGAGCGGTCTACTTTCAACAGGCAAAAGCGGGAATGTATATGCGAATGGCTTTAATTTTGAGTTTTCTTGGAATACAGTAATGCTTGAATAAAACATCTCTTGAGAATATTTAAGAGAGGTAAAAAGTTGTGTTAGAGAAAAAAGGAGGCTATAAAATGAATATAATAATGGATCAGCTTCATAATGCCGTGTTAAAAAAAGGACCTGTTTGTGTGGGATTGGACCCAAAAGAGGCTTTTTTTCCGGAATATTTGAGAAAAAAAGATGGGGCAACAAGTGAGAAGTTATTTGAATTCAACAAAAAAATTATTGATGCCACTTTTGAAGATTGCGCTTGTTTTAAATTGCAGATAGCTTGTTATGAAGCCTTTGGTGTTGAGGGAATGATTGGGTATTCAAAAACAGTGCAATACTTAAAGCAAAATAAACTCCTTTCCATTGGAGACATTAAAAGAGGGGATATAGCTTCATCAGCAGAGATGTATGCCAAAGGACATTTCGACGGGGATTTTCAGGTGGACATTATTACCATAAACCCCTATATGGGAGAAGATGCGGTGAGTCCATACTACAAATATATAAAGGAAAGGAACAAGGGACTCTTTATTCTCATTCGGACATCCAATAGCAGTTCTACGGAACTACAAGAACTCATAGTTGATGATGAACCTGTATTTTTAAAAACGGCAAAATTAACAGAAAAATGGGGAAAAGACTTTATTGGAGAAAATGGGTTTTCAGCCATAGGGGGCGTAATAGGATTAACCTATCCAGAAGAGATGCGAGCTATAAAAGATGAACTCCCTAATATGTTCTTTCTGATTCCCGGCTATGGGGCACAAGGCGGTACTGGGAGAGATGCTGCTCTGATCATAGGTCAAGAAAGGTGTGGCGTGGTTAATTCATCTAGGAAAATAATTTGTGCACATAAAGGCATCAACGAAACAGAATCCTTTTCAGAATGTGCCTTCGAAGCTGCAAGAAAGATGAAGGAGGATATTCTGAAATGGCTATAATAAAAAGCAATGAAAGAGTTGGCGAAGGTATCTTTTTGTTAGAGATAGAAGGTATCTTTCGAGGAAAACCAGGACAATTTTACATGTTGAAAGTGAATGATGAGTATCCACTGCTTTCCAGGCCAATCAGTATTTTTGAAATAACGGAAGATACCATTAAGTTCCTTTATCAATCCTCAGGAGAAGGAACCAAAATTTTATCAAGAAAAAGTGAAGGGGACGCAATCTATCTCAGAGGACCCTATGGAAATGGATTTCCTTCTGTCGAAGGCAAAATAGCTTTGGTTGGAGGGGGTATGGGAGCCGCTCCTTTATATGAAACGGGGAAACAATTATTAAAAAAACCTGCAATTACGACCGTTGATTTATTCCTTGGATTTTCTTATGAACTTGTATTAAAAGATAAATGGGAAAAAATCAGCAGTCGTTTTTTTTATGATATTGGAGGGTATGTTTCGAATTTGGTTCCTGTTTCCAATTATGATGTTATCTTTTCATGTGGACCAGATGTCATGATGAAAAAAATGACGGAGGCAGGCAAAGCAAATGGTGTACCAGTTTATGTTTCTATAGAAAGTAGAATGGCATGCGGAATAGGTGCTTGTTTAACATGCACCTGTCATACTAAGAATGGAAATAGGAAGGTCTGCAAGGATGGACCTGTTTTTCTAGGAGAGGATATTTATGAGCTGTAATTTGAGAGTAAAATTTAATCATATGGAATTTAAAAATCCCATAGTGGCAGCTTCAGGTACATTTGGATTTGGGGAAGAATACAACGAGGTTTATGAAGTGGAAACTTTAGGAGGTATTTGCTCAAAGGGGCTCACTTTAAATGCAAAGGAAGGAAATTCAGGGATTCGTTTATGGGAAACCCCTATGGGCATTTTAAACAGCATAGGAATGGAAAATCCCGGGGTTAAGGAATTTGTTAGAAAAGAACTTCCCAAAATGAAAAAATATAATACCCGTATTATCGCTAATGTGGGTGGTGCAACAGAAGAAGAATACTTGACAATCATAGAAGAACTCAACGATACCGATTTGGATATGATAGAGCTCAATATATCATGTCCTAATGTTAAAGAAGGATGTATGGCTTTTGGAATTCACGAAAAGAGTGCAGCGAATATTGTAAAGCAGGTAAAAAGAATTTGTCGCCATCCTTTAGTGGTTAAACTGACCCCAAACGCAGAAAATATTGTGAAAGTGGCAGCATCATGCGAAGCTGCCGGGGCAGATGGAATATCTCTTATTAACACATTTAAAGCTATGGCTGTAGACATTGAAAAGAGAAAAGCTGTATTTGAGAATGTTTATGCTGGATTGTCTGGTCCTGCTATCAAGCCCATTGCATTACAAATGGTGCATGAAGTCTCTAAAGCCGTTTCTATTCCAGTCATTGGAATGGGAGGCATTATGAACTGGAAAGATGCTGTAGAATTTATTATGGCAGGTGCTCATCTGGTACAGATAGGCACCGTAAATTTTGTAAATCCAGAGGCAGGAAAAGAAATTGTTTTGGGCTTACAAAACTATATGGAGAAAGAAGGCATCAAGAGTATTGATGAGATTAGAGGAATTGTTTGACTGGGCGTGGATTAGATAAAAGATAAAAGATAAAAGATAAAAGATAATAGTTGAGGATGATTTTGCTTTTGCAAAATCTCCATCATATAAAATGAAAGTTTTGCAACGCAAAACTAACCTTAACTGTTATCTGTTATCTATTATCTATTATCTATCATTTATATCTACCAAGGACAAAAAGGAATGGAGTGAGAAAGATGCAAGCTTATTTATATTTAGAAAATGGTGAAGTGTTTCAAGGAACTGCTTTTGGATGCTTTGATGAAGTAACCGGTGAAGTTGTTTTTAATACAGGCATGACAGGGTATCAGGAAGTGTTGACGGACCCTTCTTACTGGGGCCAAATTGTCTGTATGACCTATCCCCTTATAGGCAATTATGGCATCAATTTAGATGATTCAGAATCCCATGGCATTAAGGTAAAAGGTTTTATTGTGAGAGATAAATGCGAAATGCCTAATAATTTTAGATGCGAGATGGAATTAGAAAGTTATCTCATACAAAATAAAATTCCGGCCATTGAAGGAATTGATACAAGAGCACTTACGAAAATATTGCGGGATACAGGAACCATGAAAGGTGTTATTTCTTTGAAGCAACTAACTCAAACGCAACAACAACATAAGTTCGAGTCATTTCATAATAAAGAAGCTGTTTCCATGGTAAGTTGCACCGAAAAGAGGATCATAGACGATGAAGGCATGCGTATTGCGGTTATGGATTTTGGAATAAAGAAAAGTATCATTAACGCATTAAAAAGAAGAAAGTGTAAAATTTCTCTTTTTCCTTACAATACCGCCGCTGAGGAATTGCTATCAGAAGAATACGATTGTATTTTCTTATCAAACGGACCTGGTGACCCTATGGATTTGCCCCAGGTGATTGGTGAGATAAAGAAGATGATCCATAAAAAGCCCATGTTGGGTATTTGTCTTGGGCATCAGCTATTAGCTCTTGCCATGGGTGGAGACACAGAAAAAATGAAATTCGGACATAGAGGCGTCAATCATCCTGTTAAAGATTTGAAGAGTGGAAAAGTAATCATGACAAGTCAGAATCATGGTTATCATGTGAGTAGAATACCTGAAGACTGTAAAATAACACATATTCATATAAATGATAAAACAGTAGAGGGAATCATGCACAAAGAATACCCCGTATACAGTGTTCAGTTTCATCCAGAAGCAAGCCCAGGACCTAAAGATGCGGACTATGTCTTTGATGAATTTATTAAATTCATCAAAGACAAAAAAGAAGATAAGAGATAACAGGTAGACAGAAGGCGAGATAAGAGATAACAGATAACAGATAATAGTTAAGGATGATTTTGTACCAAAATCTCCACTTTTATATAATGAAAGTTTTGTGAAACAAAACTAACCACAACTGTTATCTGTTATCTATTATCTATTATCTTAATATATTTTAAAAAGGAGGATACCATGTCGTTACGAAAGGATATAAAAAAAGTATTGGTTATTGGTTCGGGGCCTATCGTTATTGGGCAGGCTGCTGAATTTGACTATTCAGGGACTCAGGCGTGTCAGGCTTTAAAAGAAGAAGGGATTGAAGTCATACTACTTAATAGCAATCCTGCCACCATAATGACGGATAAAGAGACTGCAGACAAGGTCTATATTGAGCCCATGACCATAGAGTTTGTTGAAAAAATTATTAAGAAAGAAAAACCAGATAGTCTATTGCCAGGAATGGGTGGACAGACAGGATTAAACATAGCTGTTGAATTATATGATGCAGGCATATTAGAAAAGTATGGTGTAAAAATTATTGGAACTTCAATTGAAGCCATCAAAATAGGAGAGGATAGAGAAAGTTTTAAAAATCTTATGGTAGAGATTGAACAGCCCGTCGCAGAAAGTGAAATTGTTCGGGACCATGAAAGTGGCTTGCAATTTGCCAATAAAATAGAATATCCCGTAGTGGTTCGACCTGCGTATACTTTAGGAGGATCAGGAGGTGGGATTGTAGAAAATGAAATTGAGTTGAAAGAAATTTTAGAGCAAGGATTACAGCTTAGTCGAGTAGGAGAAGTGTTACTGGAAAAAAGCATCAAAGGTTGGAAAGAAATAGAGTTTGAAGTGATGCGTGACCACTTAGGTAATTGTATAACCGTTTGTTGTATGGAAAATATCGAACCTGTAGGGATTCATACAGGAGATAGTATGGTAGTAGCACCAAGCCAGACATTAAGCGATAAGGAATATCAGTTATTAAGGTCCGCATCCATTGATATTATAAACAAAGTAGGGATTAAAGGGGGCTGTAATGTTCAACTGGCTTTGAATCCTAAAAGTTTTGAATATGCCGTTATTGAAATCAATCCAAGAGTGAGCCGTTCTTCGGCATTGGCTTCTAAAGCAACGGGATATCCCATTGCCAAAGTGGCTACAAAGATTGCCTTGGGATACGCATTAGATGAAATAGAAAATGCTGTAACAAAAAAAACCTATGCTTGCTTTGAACCTTCATTGGATTATGTCGTTGTCAAAATACCCAAATGGCCCTTTGATAAATTCTATGGGGCAAATAGAAAATTAGGTACTAAGATGATGGCAACAGGTGAAGTCATGGCAATAGGCAGTAATTTTGAAGAAGCATTTTTAAAAGGAATTCGTTCTCTTGAGATTGGCAAGTATTCCTTGGAGCACTCACCCTCTAAGAAAAGGTCCCTAGAGGAGTTGAAAAGGAGAATAGACGTTCCAGATGATGAACGAATATTTGATTTATGTGAAATGCTACGAAGAAAGTACAGACCAGAAAAAGCTTCTGAGATGACAGGGATTGATTTATTCTTTATTAACAAGTTCAAATGGATTATAGATCAAGAAGAAACTTTGAAAACAATGGAGATTCAAGATTTAACTCAAGAAAAGCTCCTGGAATTAAAGAAAAGAGGGTTCTCAGATAAAGGAATAGCAGACTTAATAGGGGTAAAGCCCCAGCATATTTATGAACTTAGAAGAATGTGGCATCTTCAGCCAGTTTATAAAATGGTAGACACCTGTGCAGCTGAGTTTGAAGCCGTATCACCCTATTATTATTCCACTTACCAAGCATTTGATGAAGTGGTGGTGTCTCATGGAAAAAAAATTGTGGTGATGGGTTCGGGCCCTATTCGCATCGGTCAAGGGATTGAGTTTGATTATTGTAGTGTAAGATGCGTTAAGGCTTTGAAAGCAATGGGTGTTGAGACCATCATAATCAATAACAATCCAGAGACAGTTAGCACGGACTTTGACACAGCTGATAAGTTGTATTTTGAGCCTTTGACAGAAGAAGACACTTTAAATATTATTGAAAAAGAAAAACCCTTAGGCGTTATTTTGCAGTTTGGGGGGCAGACGGCGATTAAGTTGGCTGATTTCCTTGAAAAAATGAATATCCCAGTGTTAGGGACATCGCCTGAGAGTATAGATATTGCTGAAGACAGGGAAAAATTTGATGCTATATTAGAGAAATTGAAAATAAAGAGACCAAAAGGTAAAGGCATTTGTGACCTTGAGGATGGTATAGCAGAGGCCCAAAAATTAGGGTATCCGGTTTTGGTAAGGCCCTCCTATGTTTTAGGTGGGCAAGGCATGGAAATTTGTTGGGAAGATAAAGAGTTAAAGTCCTATTTGAACAATGCCTTTGAAAAGAATAAAAAGAATACACTCCTTATGGATAAATACTTAGAAGGCATGGAAATTGAAGTGGATGCGATCTTTGATGGAGATGAGGTTCTTATTCCAGGAATTATGGAGCACTTAGAAAGAGCCGGGGTGCATTCAGGTGATAGCATCAGCATATACCCATCCCAAGGTATTTCCCAAGCAACAAAAGAAAAAATTCTTGAATACACCAAAAACATTGCTAAGGAACTTAAGGTTTTAGGAATGATTAATATACAGTTTGTAAAATATAAAGAAGAATTGTATGTCATTGAAGTCAATCCAAGGTCAAGTCGAACAGTGCCATATATTAGTAAAGTATCAGGTATTCCAGTTATTGACATAGCCGTTAGGTGTATCATGGGTGAAAAAATAAAAGAGATGGGATACACACCTGGCATATGCCCTGAACCAAAAATAATATCTGTCAAAGTACCGGTGTTTTCTACAGAAAAGTTGCCCAATGTCGAGGTGAGTTTAGGCCCTGAGATGCGGTCTACGGGAGAAGTTCTTGGGGTGGCAGCCACTTATGAAGATGCTTTATACAAAGGATTGACGGCGGCGGGTATGGATTTGTCTACGAGAAATCGCTCAGTCCTCATTACCTTAAAGCCCAAGGATAAAGAAAACTTCTTGCCCTCCATAAAGAGAATGAAAAAAATGGGATATGGGTTTTATGCAACAGAGCGAACGACACAATACTTGAAGGATATTGGAATTGCTGCCTATAGGGTCAATAAGATTACAGAAGGCATACCCAATATACTGGATATCATTAGAAGCGGTGTTGTAGACATCGTATTTAATACACCAACAAAAGGAAATGATTCCAAAAGAGATGGGTTTCTTATAAGACGTGCAGCCATTGAGTCTTCCGTAGAAATAATAACCTCTCTTGACAAAGGTCAAGAAGTCATTAATCTTCTTTCTGAAGAAACAGGAAAAAAGGATCACAAAGTTTTGGCGGTGGATGAGTACAGATAGGAAAGATAATAGATAAAGAGATAATAGATAATAGTTAGGGAGGATTTTGCTGAAGCAAAATCTACATTAAGAAATATTTTAACAGACGATAACAGGAAAAAGAGAATTTATAACAATTAGTTTTGCATAGCAAAACTTTCATTAACTGTTATCTGTTATCTATTATCTCTTATCTCACAGAATAAATAAAATATTAAGGGAGAAAAAAATGAAAAAAGAAAGAATATTACAAATACTAAAAGATTCAGAGGCTTTTTTGACAGGGCATTTTTTGCTGACCTCGGGGCGACATAGCAATGGGTATGTGCAGTGTGCAAAAGTTCTTAGATATCCTCAATATGCAGAAGAAATATTAAAAGTGGTTGCTGAGAAGTGTGAGGATTTAGACATTGATATCATTGTTGGACCTGCCATGGGAGGCGTTATTGTGTCTTATGAACTTGGTAGACAAATGAAAAAAGAAGCCATTTTTACAGAAAGAGTTAACAAAGAAATGGAACTCAGAAGGGGTTTTCAAATAAGAGAAGGTGCACGTGTGCTAATCGCAGAGGATGTTATTACAACAGGAAAATCAACATTAGAAACAAAGAAGGTCGTAGAATCGTTCCATGGAAAAGTAGTGGGAGCTGCCTGTATGGTTAATCGTTTGGGTCAAGATACTCAATTAGGTTTTCCTGTTTTTTCAGCTATTGAGATAGAAATAGAGACATTTGAGCCTGATAACTGTCCAATGTGTAAAAAAGGATTAGAAAAACTCATAAAACCAGGAAGTAGAAGTATATAATCTTAATAATAACTAAAAATCTCTTTACTGAGAAATTTGTTTCATTTTTTAAGAATAGTTGATATAATAAGAATAACCTTATTCATTTATGCAACAAAAGTACACAAAACCATATTAAGGATTATTTCGGAGGATGTTATGTCAAGATTATTAAAAATTTCTGAATCTGTTCAACAGGTTGCTGAAGCTATTGCTTTAGCAATAGGAGTCGAAACCGAAATTGTAGATCAGAGCTTGACCATTATAGGAGGCACAGGTGCCTATAGGAGAAGAATCGGAGCGAAAGAAGAATTTGGACAGTTGAACGGCGATTACCTATATGCAAGGGTCATGAGAAGTGGTGTAACGGAATTTGTTGAAGATGCTGTTCATGACGAAAACTATGGGTCATCCAGTGTCCAAGGGGAAATCGTAGAACTGTCAGAAGTTTGCACCCCTATTAAAATCGATAAAGAAATTATAGGAATTATAGGGTTGGTTGCCTTTGATGAGAATCAAAGAAAAATATTAATTAATAAAAAGAAAAGTTTGATTATGTTTATTGAAAAGATGGCGGATTTATTGGCTTCAGAAGCGATTTCAACTGAAATGCACGAAAGTGTTAAAGTGACCAAAGAAGAAATTGCTGCCATACTTGAAACAGTTCACGAAGGTATTCTTGGGTTGGATAAACAAGGATATATTAATCATTGTAATTCTGCATCCGAAGTATTGCTCCAATTACCTAAAGGTGAAATTCTTAAAAAACATATTAGTGCTTTCATGCCTGGAGCCATAGCTCTTGATGTTTTAAAGACAGGTAAAGGTTATACAGACAACGAGGAAATTTATAATACGCCAAAGGGAAAATTTCATTTTATTGTAACGGTGAAACCAATCGTTAATTTATCTCGGATATCTGGAGCCGTTATTTCTTTTAAAGCCATAGAAGAAGCACAGAAACTTGTATACAACATGAGTCAGAGAACCTTAAAATATACTTTTGATGACATTATCGGCGAAAGTGATGAGATTCGCAAGATAAAGAACCAAGCCCTATTAATATCAAGAGGAAGCTCGACAGTTCTTATTACTGGGGAGAGTGGTACAGGTAAGGAAATGTTTGCCAAAGCAATTCATTATGCAAGTTCTCGATCTAAAGGGCCCTTCATTACAGTTAATTGTGGTGCTATTCCAGAAAACTTATTGGAGAGCGAGCTTTTTGGATATGAAAAAGGGGCATTTACAGGTGCCAATGAAAAAGGCAAGTTGGGTAAATTTGAACTTGCAAATGGAGGAACTATTTTCCTAGATGAAATAGGAGACATGCCTCTTCATCTTCAAGTAAAATTATTACATGTACTTCAGAATATGAGATTCGAAAGGGTTGGAGGCAATAGAACCATTATAGTGGATGTAAGAGTCATTGCGGCAACCAACAGAGAATTGGAGGAAATGATAACGGATGGGAAATTCAGAGAAGACCTGTACTATCGATTAAGTGTTATTCCTTTGAGCATTCCGTCTCTAAGATTAAGAAAGGATGACATACTTCTTCTCGTACAACATTTTCTTAAGAAATACAATATTTTCATGAATAAAACCATCAATGATTTCACAGAAGAAGTGACAAAGATATATTACAATTACGAATGGCCAGGAAACGTAAGAGAATTGGAAAATGCTGTGGAATACGGTGTTAATATGACTTTTGGAGATCAAATAGGCATTGATGCAGTCCCTTCAAGGCTTTTAAGAAAAGATCATATTGCTACAACGGTTATTGATAATGGATTGCCGTTAAATGAACAGGTCAGACTTTTTGAAAAAGAGCTCCTTACCAAAAAACTAAAAGAATATGGAAATACCCAAAATGCAAAATTAAAAATAGCTGAAGATTTAGGTGTGAGTAGAGCAACCCTTTACAGAAAACTGTCGGAGTTGGAGATTAGTTAATAAAAAGAAAGATAATAGATAACAGATAACAGTTAACAGTTAAGGATGATTTTGCTTAGGCAAAATCTACAATAAAAAAACCCGGATTCCATGGAATCCGGGTTTTAATAGTAATATGGGACATTCCTTGAAAAGGTATACCCTAAAGGAAACCCCTTACAGGATGCTTTAAATGAATACAAGTCCTGTAATGAGGAATGCTACAGCGGCAACTGCTGCTGCTATAAGTCCAAAGGGTGCCTGAGTCAAGGCATGTTTAAAGTTGTTACAACCGCAGGCGGCAGATGTTAAAATGGTAGCATCTGAATAGAAGCAAATATGGCTTCCGAATACGCCAGCTGAAGTAACAGCACCAATAACGATTGCAGGATTAACATCCATAGCAAAAGCAAGAGGAAGTACGATTGGAATTGCTACGATGTACATACCCCAACTTAAGCCCATGATAAATTCGGTAATTCCAAATATAATAAATACAGTTATTGGAAGCATTTGTGGTGAAACATGTGCCAGTGCCAAGTCAATAACCCATTGTATAAAGCCTACTTCCTCAGAAGCGCTCCCAAAGGAATAAGCCAGTACAACCATAATCAACGGCATCAACATATTCTGAATACCTTCTATAACAGCATCAGCAAATTCTTCTGGATCCATTAACTTTTGAGGAATATATAATATAAACATGAAAACAACTGTAGCCAAAACACCTAGTTGTAAGTCAAGGCTCATTAAGCCACCGCCTAAAACAACAGAAGCGACTACCATGAAAACGATTGGAAGGAAGAAATTCCATACACTTGCATTTTCATGTATTTCTATTGGTTTACCACCACGAATATCTATTTTTTCAGAACCCTCAGGTGCTAAAACACCAGTTTCTTGAGCTCTTTTTTCTGCATCCTTCATAGGTCCAAAAATAGGAATGACACCTATTATAATAAGGGGTACGATTAATGCAGCTGTCCAACCATAAAAGTTAAAAGGAATAGATTTGATAAACCATCCAATACCTTCCCCGTCAGCGGCTAGTCCATTTTGCTCCAACAAACTACCAATAAATGCAGCCCATGTGGAAATAGGAAGTAGAACGCATATAGGTGCGGCAGTAGAGTCTACAATATATGAAAGATATTCTCTGGATACTTTATATTTATCTGTTACAGGTGCCATACAAGACCCTACTGTAAGAGAGTTAAGATAGTCATCCAGGAAAATAACGACGCCAAGCATCCATGTGGACATCAATGCCTTTTTCTTTGTGTTTGCTCTTTTAGCAACCCACTCTCCAAAAGCAAAAGCACCACCGGCCTTTTCAATCAATGCGATGACACTACCCATTAAACCGCATACAATGAACAACCATGCCACATCGCCATCCATCATAGTCTCTAAAAGCATGTCGTTGAACGGGAATAAAAAATCCATTTTATAAACGGCAACGTATCCTAATATTGAAGAAACAAAAAGGGCTTCAAGGATTCTTTTTGTTGAGAATACATAGAATAAAAGAAATGCTGCGGGAACCATGGTTAAAGGCCCGAAATCAGCAGTGTCCTCAGGGAATACTAAAAGAACAAAAATGAAAACCAATGCGACAATACCAAAAAACATGGCATGTTTCTTAAAGCTTGTATTTACTTCAGATAAACTATTAGACATAAGTTTTAACCTCCTAGATAATTTTGATTAATAAAATATCTACCCTCCTTCTACGTCCAATTTTTAAATTAAATAATTCCTTAATAAATGTTAAGATGCAAAATATATACCATAAATCATTAGACTGCAGTAAAAAGTTAATTTGTACAAATATTATTGAAATTTAAATCATTAAAAAAGGGAGTCCTACAATGCTTTGTCTAAGACGATGCTTTTTAAGGGAACTTTTAAACATATTTTTAAATAAAAAATATCAATATTAAGACATGATTCTTGAAGATGAAAAAAAGAGTTGGATGATGTGAGAAAAGTATATCATTTAATGAATCATTCTTGTACAGTAAAAATATTACAAAATAATTTAAGGCGTGAAACTCCCTTCGGACCAGAATCAAGGCGAACACTTTTTGAATACATTTCATTTTTCTTTTGAAGAATTCGACTCAGTTAAGATACTATTTCTTTAAAGATGTAAAAAAAACCATACAATTAGGTTCAGAATCCTTTTGAAAAAATTTGCCCCAGATTTGGATTCAAAAAAACAAAAGATGGAAAAAGTATTGATATTTGGAGTGCCAATGGTAAATTTTCGTAATGGGTTCGAAATAAAAAAGGGATAGGCATAGAAATTGCATATCTAATAAAGCAAGAAAAGAGAAAACCTTTACAAATACAATTTAAAAAGGAGGACAAAAGATGTTAGGAAAATCCCTTCCAAAAATTATAACAGCACTTCCGGGACCAAAGTCCAAGGAAGTCATTGACAGAAGAAAAACTGCCATTCCTGGCGGTGTTGGGTGTCCCTCACCTTGCGTTATTAAACGTGGAGAAGGGGCTATGTTTGAAGATCTTGATGGCAATATCTTTATGGATTGGGTAGGTGGAATAGGCGTATTAAATATCGGATATTCTCACCCAGAAGTAGTGGAAGCGGCTAAAGCACAATGTGAAAAATATTTCCACACCAGCATAAATGTTGTGCATTACCCAGAATATATTGAACTTGCAGAGCAACTTAATGAATTGATGCCCATAGAAGGACAAAAGAAAACAATGTTTATCAATAGTGGTGCTGAAGCTGTTGAAAACGCAGTAAAAATTGCAAGAAAATACACTAAGAAAACGGATATTATCGTTTTCACAGGTGCTTTTCATGGTAGAACTCTTTTAACTATGAGTATGACAGCTAAACAAAAACCTTACAAATTTGGCATGGGTCCTTTTGCACCCGGTATTCATAGATGTGAATTTCCATACATGTATAGAAGACCAGAAGGCATGAATGAAGCAGAAGCCATTAAATATTACTTACAAAAGCTTGAAGATTTCTTCTTAGAATACACACCTGCTGAAGATGTGGCTGCTATTATTTTCGAGCCAGTTCAAGGTGAAGGCGGATTTATTATTCCACCTATTGAATACGTTAAAGGCGTAAGAGAAATTTGTAATAAGTATGGCATACTTCTTATTGCAGATGAAGTTCAGACCGGATATTGCAGAACTGGAAAAATGTTCGCAAGTGAGTACTGGAAAGAAGCAGGCGCGGCTCCTGATATTATTACCAGTGCAAAATCTATTGCAGGTGGACTGCCTATCAGTTCAGTTACGGCGAGAGCTGAAATCATGGATGCTCCTGGCGTTGGTGAAATCGGTGGCACCTATTGTGGTAATCCTGTAGCAGCGGCGGCAGCCTTAAAAGTAATCGAAATAATGAAAAGAGATAAGCTGGCAGATAGAGCCAACGCAATTGGTGAAAGATGCATGGCGAGATTCCATCAATGGAAAGAAAAGTATGAAATGATTGGTGAAATCAGAGGACTTGGTGCCATGATGGCAATAGAGTTTGTAAAAGATAGAGCCTCTAAAACCCCTGCAAAAGAAGCATTGGGTAATATAATTGCAGAAACAGCTAAAAATGGTTTGATTACAATGAGCTCTGGTGTAAAGGGAACTAGTATTCGATTCCTTATGCCTTTAGTCATTACCGATGAACAAATTGATGTAGGGCTTGATATTTTAGAAAAAGCTCTTGACAAGCATATTAAATAATTGTACAAAATTTAGAATTATGTCTTAAAAATAAGAACGGTATGTCTTTATAGATGTACCGTTCTTTATATCAAGCGTTGAAAAATGAGGATTTACTAAGAAATGGTTCTTTTTTTAAAGTGGAACAAGTATTGCATGTTATTGTTCAATAACGATTTACGCGTCATTTTTTTAAACATTAAATGTTATTTTATGAAAGGTGGAGAATCATGGCAGTAAAAAGGCTAAAATTTCAAAAAGAAAATTGCATTGGATGTCAGCTTTGTATGCAAGCTTGCTCAGGCATGCATGAAGGTGCCTTTATTCCAAGCAAAGCAAGACTTTCCATTGAATCTTACTATGATAAAGGGGGAGATATTAAGATTGGGAGACATGTATGCAACCTTTGCGGCATATGTGAGAAAGAATGTCCTTTTGAAGCAATTACAATCGATGAAAAGGTATCTGTTGATTTCGACAAATGTACAGGATGCAGTATTTGCGTTGAAAAATGCCCACAACATGTTATTTCAATGAGAGAAGACAAAGCGATTATTTGTGATACATGTGATGGTGAAACTTGGTGCGTCAAGCTTTGTCCCCATGGCGCTTTGAAATTTGAATAAAGGAGGCGAAGAATAATGTTAGGATATCAAAATAAAGTATTAAGAATCAATTTAGATAATAAGACTTATTCCACTGAGCCTTTAAACATGGATTGGGCCGAAAAATATATTGGAGGAAAAGGGCTGGGAATCAAATATATTTACGAAGAGCTGACTCCTGGTGTTGACCCACTTTCTCCTGATAATAAACTCATGTTTATGACAGGTCCTCTGACGGGAACGCCTGCTCCTTGCTCCGGCAAACTTGCCATTATTTCAAAATCCCCTGCTACAGGAACCATATTAGATTGTTCTATTGGGGGGCATTCGGCGATAAAAGTTAAATATGCTGGCTATGATGCAATCATGTTTGAAGGCAAATTAGACCAACCAGGATACATTTCAATAGAAGATGATAAAATCCAGTTCATAGATGCTTCAGATTTATGGGGAAAAGGATCTCACGAAACAGAGGGGATTCTGGCAGATAAATATGGAACAGATACTACTATACTGTCCATTGGTCCTGCAGGAGAAAACTTGCTTCCAATTTCATGTATTAACTCCGATTACTATCGTCAAGCAGGACGGGGTGGAATCGGTGCAGTTATGGGAAGTAAAAACCTAAAAGCGGTTACCATTAAAGGGACTGGTGCAGTAACGGTGGATGATAGCAAAAAAATGGTTAGAAAGATTGCTGAAATCCTGAGGGAGGACACTACAACAGAAGATAATATCTGGGCGTATACAGATGGAACCCCAGGCTTAGTAGAAGCATGTAATGATGGCGGCATTTTACCTTATAAGAATTTTTCTGATACCACAGATGTAAAATGGGAATCTTATAATTCTGAATCCATTCAAGCAAACAAACACGGTAAAAAAGGGTGTGGAAGTTGTGGCTTAGGATGTGGGAATTTTACTAAAATTGGAGATGCAATTTGTGAAGGGCCTGAATATGAAACCATAGCAGGTGCCGGACCCAACTGTGGTATTTCGGATTTAGAAACCATTGTTAAATTTAATCAAGTCTGCGATGATTTAGGCATGGACACCATAAGTGCATCAGGAGCTCTTTCTTATGCAATGGAAATGACGGAAAAGGGGATCCATGACTTTGGAATTACATTTGGGGATAAAGAAAAATTGATTGATTATCTTTATTTAATGGCAAAAAAAGAGGGCGTTGGTGCGGATCTGGTGATGGGTGTAAAAGCCATGGCTGCAAAATATGGTGGAGAAGATATGGCGATGCATTCAAAGGGACTTGAGTTCCCGCTGTATGATCCTCGGGGGTCGTGGGCCATGGGACTTGCATATGCCGTTTCAGACAGAGGCGGCTGTCACATGAGATCATATCCTGCTGCAGAAGAAGTCTATGCAGCTTCCATTCCGCCTTATACAGCAGAAGGAAAAGGAAAATTGGTATATGATTTAGCCATATACAATGCCGTTAAGTTTTCTTTGATTTTCTGTGATTTCTGGGCACTTGGGTTAGATAGAATGGCAGAAGTTATGACTTTGGCCACTGGAAAACAATTTTCTGAAGAGGACATGAATCAAATTGCTGAAAGAGTGATTCATTTGGCAAGAGCTTTTAACCAAAGAGAGGGATTTGACAGAAAAGATGATACAGTACCAAAGAGGATTCTTAATGAAGTACTGAAATCCGGTGCGGCTGCAGGTCAGAAAATTCCTGTAGGGGACTTCAATAAAATGTTAGATGAATACTATGAAGTTTTGGGCTGGTCCAAAGAAGGCAAGGTTCCAGACAGCATACTATCTCAGCTATAAAAGGTGGCTATTATGAAAGTAAGTGTATTACTAAAAGGATATTTGGTTAAATACTTTGAGGGGGAAAGCAAAAGAGTTCTTTGTTTTGATGAAGAACTAACAATTCGAGAAGCTGTAAAAGTAATTGGAATCGACCCTGAGAGTAAAAGCCTTGGATTTGTTGCTGTAAATGGTATGCGCGTCATGATTGATGAACCACTGAAAGAGGGAGATCAATTAAAAATTTACCCTCGAATATCAGGGGGGTAATCTATAAAGATACTGATTGAGAATTTATTGCTGTAAAAAATACCATATAAAAGCTTGAATTTTTAGAAAATTGTTGATATATTAAACTTAGAATAATAAAGAAAGGCTATGATAAAAGCACAGTTAAAAACTAATCAGATGTTCAAAATAAGATGTTAGATGCAAATTTTTTGACATGCAGGTTTTTATTGTGATTAGCTTTTCTTTTGATGCACGACTTTATGAGAGCATTAAAAGCCTTTTGCAATATTAATTTGCAAAAGGCTTTTTGTTATTTTAAGCAATTATAAAAGGGAGGAAAACAAATATGATGAATTTTCCAAATGCAAGAATCTTAGAAATTAATTTAACAGACAAAACGCATCAAGTAAAAGAACTGGCCGGGGATATATACAGAAATTATCCAGGAGGGTCTGCTTTAGGCATGTATTTACTTCTAAATGATTTAAAGCCTGGTGTTGATCCCCTTTCTCCTGAGAACTTGTTGATTTTCTCAGTCTCGCCCCTTACTGGGTTTCCCATAAGTGGACAAAGTAGAATGACCGTTACCACAAAGAGCCCGTTAACAGGGACCGCCGGAGATTCCCAAGTAGGAGGTTTTATCCCAGCTCATATAAAAGGAAACGGATACGATTCCATCTTATTCAAAGGAAAGTCTCCTCAGCCTGTTTATGTATACATTGATCAGGAAAAAGTTGAGTTTAAAGATGCAAAAAATGTATGGGGAAAGATTACAGGAGATACAGAAGAAATAATTAAAGAAGAACTTCAAGAAAAGAATGTTGAGATGTCCGTTATTGGCCCTGGGGGAGAGAATCTGGTTAAATATGCCAATATCATGCATCAGAAGAACCGTGCTAATGGCAGAAATGGCGTTGGGGCAGTTATGGGGTCAAAAAACCTAAAGGCTTTAGTGGTTAAAAAACAGAAACCCCAAAAACCATTGGATATGGAAGGCTTTAAAACCCTTACAAAAGATATAAAAGAGAGAATGAAGGCAAATGAAGTAATTGTGGATACGTCATTAAATGGAACGGCCGGTGTTGTAGATTTTCATCTTGATGAAGGGTTTCTTCCCAGTCGAAACTGGACCAGGGGATATCTTGAAAAAGGTGATCAGATAAAGGGAGACACCATAACAAAGACCATATTAAAAGAAAGAGATACTTGCTTCGCATGTGCAATCCGATGCAAATCTGTAGTAGAAATAGAAGGCAAAGTAGATCCTACTTATGGTGGACCAGAGTATGAAACTTTATGTACATTTGGTTCCTATTGTGACAATACTAACTTAGAGGATATTTGTTACGCCAATCAACTTTGTAATATGTATGGGATTGATACCATTTCTTGTGGTGCAACCATTGCTTTTGTCATGGAATGTTTTGAAAAAGGCATACTTACAAAGGAAGATACAGATGGTATTGAGATTAATTTTGGGGATGGGAGTGTTTTTGAAAAGCTCATTCCAAAAATAGCTTGCCGTGAAGGTGTCGGAAATCTTTTAGCAGAAGGAAGCGCAAGGATGGCTGAAAAGATTGGTAAGGGGTCCGATAAATTTGTAATGGCATGCAAAAAACAAGAAATGCCTGCCCACATGCCTCAAATGAAACCAAATTTATCTGTCAACTATGCGGTTAATCCATTTGGGGCTGATCATCAATCTTCAGAACATGACCCCGCTTTAATGGCACCTAAAGACTCTAATGATTGGATTTGGTCTAATCTTCTAGCAGATTTTCAAGGCTGCGATGCTTATGGTGTGTTGGATCAAAACAAAGCAAAATTTGCACTAGAAACTCAAAAGTGCTACTCCATGATGGATACACTATGCTTATGTCAGTTTGCATGGGGACCTGCTTGGCAACTTTATGGCCCCAAAGACTTAGTGGAGTTTTGCAAATACGCCATTGGTTGGGATGCAAGTATTGAAGAATTACAGGCAATTGGCGAAAGAAGAATTAATATGATGAGATGTTTTAATGAGCGAGAGGGATTTACCAGAAAAGACGATACGCTACCTGAAAGAATGTTCATTTCCATTCCAGATGGCCCTAACGCAGGCACAAAAATAGAAAAAGAAGATTTTGAATTAGCTCTTGAAGAGTACTACAAATTAGCTGGCTGGGACAAAGAAACCGGCAATCCCACAAAAGAGACTCTAAAAAGACTTGGGTTGGAATGGATTAAATAAGGAACAAGGAACAATGAACAATGAATAATGAATAATGAATAATGAATAATGAATAATGAATAATGAATAATGAAGGAAAAAAGTATGACCCTTAAGGGTCATACTTTTAACCAATAATTCTTAATTATTAACTCTTAACTCTTAATTCTTAATTCTTAATTGCATTTACTGGTGGTGATTCTTTGAAAGTTATTATAAATAAAAAAGAGCAGGACATTCCGGAAGGTCTTACAGTTACGGGATTATTAGAACATCTGAACTTAAGAAAGAAAACGGCTATATGGGTTAATGGTAAACAGCTTCTTCTTAAAGAATATGATACTTGGAAACTTTCTGAAAAGGATCATCTTAAGATTCTCAAGATTATTGGAGGGGGATAATTGTCTTACTTCTAAGAATTTGTATCAACATCTATACTTTTTAAATCATTTATAAGCAACTCTATTTCTCAAAGAAAAGATTGATAATACAATATATTGTGAAAATTTCAACATTAAAGAGGTAAAATACTCTTTAATAAAGACAAAAAAGTGAATTTGGCATGATTATTGAATAATAGAGTAAGTAGCAGTATTAAATTATTAAAATCGAGGAGGAGAGAATTATGACTGTAAATAAAAGCGCAGCTTTGAAAGAAGCTAAAAAAGTAATGGATTATATCCTTAAAGAACAACTTTCCGGAGATGAAAAAGATCAAATTGTTAAGGATTCAATAGAGAACTTTAACAAGAACGTAAACCCAGGTTGGCTGGAGTATAGAAAATCTGTTTCAACAGATGCGGCCTTCGTAGAGTGGACAGATTCAGAAGAACATTTTGTTGACCTTTATGGAAATGAATTTATTGATTGTTTAGGTGGGTTCGGAATATATACTTGTGGCCATAGAAATCCAGAAATTCTTAAATATGTAAAGGCACAATTAGACAGATATGCTTTGCACAGCCAGGAATTGGTTGACCCACTAAGAGGATATCTTGCAAAATTATTAGCCATGATTACACCTGGAGATCTTCAATATGCATTCTTTACAAATGGGGGTGCTGAAGCAGTAGAAATGGCCCTTAAGCTTGCTCGACTTGCTACAGGCGGAAGATGGTATATTTCAACAGTAGGTGCTTTCCATGGAAAATCATTGGGTGCTATCTCAATGGGTGGAAAAGGCGACTACAGAGAGCCCTATTTGCCAATGATTCAGCAAGTTCAGCATGTTAAATATGGAGATGCAGATGCAGTAGAAGCAGCAATTAAAAATTTACAAGCTGTTGGAGAAAAAGTTGCCGGTGTTATTGTAGAACCTATTCAGGGTGAAGCAGGCGTTATTATACCTCCAAAGGGATATCTTAAGAGGTTAAGGGAAATCTGTGATGAAACTGGCGCTGCCCTTATATTTGATGAGATTCAAACAGGTATGGGACGATGTGGGACTATGTGGCGATGTGAAGTCGAAGAAGGTGTAGTTCCTGATATTATGACTTATGGTAAAGCTTTCGGTGGTGGGATCATGCCAATTACCGGTATTATTGCAAGACCTAATATGTGGGTGAATCAACTTGTTGAAAATCCATGGATTCTTGGATCACCAACATTTGGTGGAAATCCATTAGCATGTTCAGCAGCCATCGCAACAATTGGATATATGCTTGAAAATGACATTCCAGGTCAGGCAAAAAGAAAAGGCGAACATTTCATGAAAGAACTTGCGAGATTACAGGAGAAACATCCAAAACTCTTGACTGCTTTCAGAGGCGCTGGACTTCTTATTGCTCTTGAATTCCCAGCAGCAGAAATGGGATACTCAGTAACAAAAGGGTTGTTTTCTCGAAAAGTCATGACAGCAGGCACTTTGGTAAATGCAAAAACCATTAGGATAGAACCCCCTGCAATAATGACAGACGAAACTATTGATATCGTTATTCAAAAATTAGATGAAGCATTATCCGATACAGAAAAAGAATTTAATTTAGTATAGTTTAGTTTACACCTCAAAACCCCCCTGCTGATGCCATAAGCAGGGGGGTTTTTGTAGGGGCTGGCCTTGCGCCTGCCAGGTGTACTATTCCGAAGGAATCTATTTATACTTAATACTAATTAGTATCCATATATGGCAGTAACACTTGCTTCTATGATGATTTCACCCGCTGAGATAGGAGTGCTCACCGATTCAGCTGAATCCATTATAAGTCTTTCTTTTGAGTAGGTTACAGGATAATAATTGTAATTCTCTATAACCTGATAGGGTTTTCCTAAAGTGATATTATAAACAGAGGCAAGGGCAGATGCTTTATCTTTT
>JADQBM010000120.1 GCA_016278615.1 Clostridia bacterium
GTGGATGCTCTTGTCTTACCTATATGGTACCAGGCTTGACAAATTGACAAACTAATGTTTGCCTTTGCCTCTTGTATCTCATTTATAACATTCTCTCTACTTAAGATCTTTGATACATCTGGCTCGCTTAATTTTAGAGCTTCGCTTTTTTTTATTGCTTTCATTGGTTATGCATCGAACATTAAATTCTTATTTGCCGGAGGTGAGGGAACTAAAAAACGTTCATGCACACTAAATAGTTTTAATATTTCATACTACAAGTATTTATATAATTCCCATATTATGTTATACTTAGGCGAGAACATACGTTCTGTAGAGGTGATATATATGACTCCTGAACAAAAAGCTTACATTGCAGGCATAATCGATGGTGAAGGAAGCATCATGCTCATACGGTTTCATAAAAATCAATTTCCTGCCCCTTGTGTATCCGTGTCGTCTACATCTTTTGAACTATTAGAATGGATACAAGAAAAAACAGGTTGCGGCAAAACAAACTCAAAAAAGAATTATAAATTGTTCAATTGAATTCTTACACTTATTCTGTCAGATATGATGATGCCATTTCATTGTTAATCGAAATAGAGCCTTATCTTGTACTTCCTGAGAAAAAGAAAAGGGCCCAAATGATTATAAGCAACTATAAAAAATTGACTATACGAAACGGTCGGTATAATGTTGAGCAATTAAAAGCAAAAAAATCTTTCTATAAGGCTTTTATTAAGATTTGAATTTTAGAATTGATACCTGCTCAATCAATCTGACAGGGGCAAGCCCTGTCACTACAACTGCAAAGACTTTCTTAAAATATAAAGAACAAAAAAAGATCTTGCTTCAGCAAAATCTGTCCTTAATTTTTCATTCTTAATTCTTCATTATTAATTTAAAAAGTGCCTTACGGCACTTTGATTGGTGGAGGCGAGGGGACACTATTTTCCACTGTTTCCAATGGCGCTGACTATATCTTGAAGTTAAGCTCTGTTGGTTTAGATAATGGCTTAACTCCCCCGGCGTATTATAGAAGCTTTAAGGTAAGGGGATACACACTACTGGTGTATTCCTCTTCTGTTTGGGAAATTTCCCCAAACATAACTTCTATCTTAGTACATCCTAATGAAAGGATGCCTATAAGTCGATACAGAGCTGTTGAATTACTTCACATACTCCTCGGTATTGCCGTCGACTTCACGTTACGGTTTCACCGATCAAGCCGGGTTTTCACTTGCAATTCGCACTGCAAGGCGACTCTTTCCAAATCGAACCCCAGTCCGTCGCTGGCGCTCCCCGAATGGGGCTCTGCCCCCTATCGGCCAGCACGCAGAGGCGTGCCTTACCCCCGAAGCGGTACTCCGATGCGCTTTTTAACCTTTGGCTCATCTCTAAAAATGGGAGACCTTCTCCCCTTTTATCCCTTCTGGACGTGGGCCCGACACCCACCGCAAAAAATAAAAAACACCTCTTTCAAGGTGTTTTTTTTGATTGGTGGAGGCGGTGGGTGTCGAACCCACGTCCGAAAGCACATTCACGGGAGTTTCTCCGAGCGCATCTGATAATTTAAATTTTCGCCTCCCGCACCGCCTATCAGCAGGCTGTGCGTTCAGTTAGCTCCTTATTCCCTCTGACGCCGGAGCGCTCATCAGAAGTTTTCCTGTATTAGTTGACGCCTGGGCTCTGACCTACAGGTGAATCAGAGGAGACGAAGCTGCTAACCTAGGCAGCTAATGCGTAATTATTTTTTGCGTTTATAATTGTTGCCACTTTTAACGTTGACTTGGCGACAACGGCTCGCTTCTCCGGCTTCAATACCCCCGTCGAAACCATTACGCCCCCATAAATTAAATTAAGAATTAAGAATTAATGTGGAAATTCTAATAGAATTTCATCCTTAACTATTATCTTTTATCTGTTATCTCTTATCTTAATTTTTCTTTGTTTAGCGTTGTTTCAACTGTTGCTCCATGCGACGATTGGCATCTTTTTTGGCCATATCATCTCTTTTATCATAGAGTTTTTTACCTTTTGCTACAGCTAATTCCATTTTTGCCAGTCCTCTAAGATTCAGATAGACTTTTGTAGGAATCAGTGTGAGCCCTTCTTGAGCAGTATATCCTAATAATTTTCTGATTTCTCTTTTATTTAAAAGGAGTTTTCTGGGTCTTGTTGGGTCCACATTGTAAATATTACCTTGTTCATAAGGGCTTATGTGCATGTTGTGGATTATTACTTCGCCATTTTCAATCTTTGCATAGCTGTCTTTCAGGTTGAGTTTCCCCATTCTCATGGATTTAATCTCAGTCCCTGTTAGAACCATTCCTGCTTCATATGTCTCTTCAATGAAGTAATCATGTCTTGCTTTTTTATTGTTTGCCAATATTTTGCCCATCTCATACCACACGCCTTTTAGAATAAATATGCCCAACTCTGAATTAGAGCTGTAAATGTCATATTAACACGCATCCATTACTGTGTCAAGTGTCAGAATTTTTTGGGAATTGCTATCTTTTTAATGTTTTCTATTTTCCCATACGCAACGACTCTATCCCCTTCTTTGAACAAATAACTACTCCGAGGAAATTGTTCAATATAGTTGCCTCTTTCGATGTTTAATACCTGTATTTCTTGTTTCTTCAAATTTGACTGTTCCAAAGTAACTCCAACCAATGGATGATCGCCATCAATCAGGAACTCCACAACCCCAAAGTTATTCTTGAGTTTCAATACTTCTTCGACGGTTTTGTTCTTATTGGCCTTTGATTTTTCTAAAAAGTTTTTTTCTAATACCTTTTCTATTTTGCTAACAAACCAAGGGTTTTTAAATAGCCCTATAATAAGGATAACCACAACTACTGTAATAGTTACCCCCAATGCGGCATTTTGAAACGTAGCCATTCTAGTAACAATGCTAATGACCAAACCGATAATCGTTGCTTGCCCCACATAACTAACAAGCATTAATATTTCAGCAAGTTTTCTTCTAACTGAATGTTGGGTAATTAACTCTGATTCATTAGTGGTAAAGCCAGTACCAGTAAGGATTGATACCACCTGAAACAGGGCTTTTTCTCTGTCGAGTCCCGTTATTCTAAGCCCTATAGCAAGAATTTCAGCGATAATCAAAAGGACCCCTATTACAATTAGAAAATACATTAAATTCATGATATTCCCCTCTTAAATGCCAGCTCGCATCAATCTACAGTTCCAATTTTAGTAAAAGGAAACAATCTGACCATGACTTTTCCTTGAACATTGCTCATGGGCACTTCTCCCACTCTTTCATCACGGCTATCTAAACTATTGGGTCTATTGTCTCCCATAACAAATAGTTTGCCTTCGTCAACTTCAATTGGTTCTAATTCTCCTGTTGTAATCCCCCCATAGATATAGGGTTCTGTAAGGGCTTCGTTATTTCTATACACAATGTCTTCTTTTATTTCTATGATATCCCCAGGCAATCCAATAACTCTTTTAATCAAATCTTTTTCAGAACCATCTACTGTCAACTGGGTTGTTTTGAATACAACGATATCCCCATAGTTTGGTTCATGACTAATATAAGGTATTCGATTAATAATGAGATAGTCATATTCGTTAATGGTTGGGTACATGGAATAACCTTTGACTAAAGTAGGTCGAATAAAAGTTGTTATGATTAAAGCAATGACTACGGATATTAAAATTGTTTTTACCCATTCCTTAATTGTGTTTCCCTGCGACATAGTATCTCCTGCTTTCTAAACCAATGTGAGTGTTACTCGATTATGATTCTAATAATAGCATTCATTCTAATAATCCTATTTTATTAAATGGAAATAGTCTTAAAAAAGCTTTTCCTACAATTTTATCTCTGGAAACCATTCCAACTTTATCACTTCTGCTGTCTAAACTGTTTGGTCTATTATCCCCCATTGCAAATATTTTGCCCGGAGGAACAACGGTAAGCGGCATTTCTCCTGGAGTAAAATCTCCATTGATATAGGGTTCCTCTAAGAGTTGCCCGTTACGATAAACCACGCCATCTTTTATTTCAAGTTCATCTCCGGGAATACCAATTACACGCTTAATTAATTGCTTCTTTTTTCCATTTTCCGTCAACAGTTCACTTTTGAAAACGACAATGTCGCCATGTTGAGGTTCATTAATCTTATAAGTTATTTTATTGATAATCAAATAGTCATATTGTCTTACTGTAGGATACATAGAGTATTCCAAAACAAGAGTAGGTCTTATGAACATTGTAATTATTAATGCAATCGCTACAGAGATAACGATTGTTTTCACCCATTCAATTATATTACTTTTCACCATTATATTCTCCTATTTAGTAAATAATTTTTCTTTTATTTCTGTTAATTGTTTTGGAAGTTCTGAATAGATTTCCTTGCCTTGCAAATATGATAATGGCTCATCACTATTTTCAAAAATTAATTTATAAGCATGCAAATATTGACTCGTTAAACCAAACTCTTCTCTTATCTTTTCATTGAGTCTATGATTGCCATATTTTTCATCTCCTATAAGGGGAAACCCCGAATCTGCAAGATGTGCTCTAATCTGGTGGGTTCTACCAGTAATAAGTTCAACTTCAATCAAAGTATATTTTCCGTTTCCAATTAAAGGCTTAAAAATAGTTTCGATCTCTTTTGCATCTGCATTTTCCTTTGAAACTAAAACCACTTTGTTCTTTTCTTCATTTTTTATAATATTTCCTTTTATATGCATTGATTTTATTACATTTCCAGATACCATTGCAATATAAAATTTACGAATATCATTTTTGTTTCTTATCATAGCATTCAAAGTTTGAATGGATTTATAGTTTTTACCGAAAATCACCAAACCACTTGTGTTTCTATCCAATCTATGGACAGCAGCAGGCGTAAATGTTTTCTCGACTTTTGGATCATATTCTCCTTTTTGGTATAAATAAGCCACCACTTGATTAACCAAAGTATCCTTTTTCTCATGTTCTGTCCCATGAATTAATAAACCTTTTGGTTTTTCTACTACAATAATATTCTCATCTTCATAAGCAATTTTAAAATTTTTTTTAATATTTTGAACGGTTTTTTGCCCTTTCATTTGCTCCACATCTTTTTCACTCAAATATAAGGTAAGAATGTCTCCATTTTTAAGAATCTTCTGAATCTCTGTTTTTTTTCCATTAAGTTTTATGTTTTTCTTTCTTACCATTCTATAAATGAAACTTAGGGGTGCATTAGAAAGATATTTTCTTAAAAATTTATCCAATCTTTGATTTTCTTCATTTTCGCTTATTTTAATTTCTATCAATATTAATCAGCATCCTTTTCTTAAGTCTTTCTATATTTATATTGTAATATATATTTAATCATATTGGTAATTTTTATTATTGTACTCTCTTGTCATTTTATGTTACATTATTGATATAAAATAAAAATAGGTGGAGTAAAAATGTTTGAGAAAATAAGAGATTTTTTTTACAATATCAATGATTTAATAATCGCTATTTTAATTATTTCCTTAGCTGCTTATATTATTACTTGGAAAATAGGAGATATTTTAAGTTATCCTGATCAAGTCGTTGCTCAAGAAACAAGCGAACCGGCTCCATTAGATGATGTACATACGCCAGATATCCCAGAAAACGAGGACATTCCTGACGAAACATCCGATGAGGATCCTATAACAGACCCGGATGAAGAAATCACGAATGAAACGCCAACTGAGTCTGAAGAAGACCCTATCGATGAACCACCAACGCAACCCGTGAATAAAATTTCCATTGATATTCCATCAGGCACAGCGGGCGAAAGAATTGCATCTATTCTAAAGGAAAAAGGTTTGATAAACAATAGCTCTGAATTCATTGACCGTCTTGAAGAGAGAAACTTAGATGTAAAACTACAAGCAGGAACTTTCAAAATACCTGAAAATGCTTCCGTAGATGAAGTCATAAATATACTTACGGGACGGTAATAAATTTGAGGCAATGAATAATTAACAATGAATAATGAATAATTAAGGAAAGAATTTGCTTAAGCAAATTCTTTTTTGTTATTAAAAAGAAAGAAGATTTTACGCCAAAAGGCGTAAAACCCTCCTTCATTATTCATTGTTCATTATTCATTATTCATTTACTAAAAATCTATCTTTCCTGAATCGAAACATAAGACCGTTGTTCCTTAACATGTTTATATGCAGGTCTCATGATTTTTCCTCCTGTGACCAATTCTTCGATTCTATGGGCACACCATCCAGATATTCGTGCAGCAGCGAAAAGAGGCGTACACAATTCAATGGGGATATTTAACGCATTATATACAAATCCGGAATAAAGATCTACATTGGCCGATATTATTTTGTTTCCCCCTCTTAATTCCCTCAAAAGGCCGGGAACTTTTCGCTCGATACAATCGTAAAGTTGGAATTCTTCCTGCAAGCCCTTTTCATCTGCCAGCTTTTTAGCAAGTTCCTTCAATAGTATTGCCCTTGGATCAGACAGAGTGTAAACGGCATGTCCCATCCCATATACCAATCCTGTTTTATCAAAAGCTTGACCTTTTAGTATTTTTACAAGGTAATCCTCTACTTCTTTTTCATTTGTACAATCGGTAACATTTTCTTTTATATCCTCAATCATTTCAAGAACAACCGTATTAGCCCCTCCATGCTTTGGACCCTTCAGTGAGCAAACTGCTGCTGCAATGGCAGAATACGTATCGGTTCCCGAAGAAGAGATGACATGGTTGGTAAAAGCCGAATTATTCCCGCCGCCATGCTCCGCATGGAGTATCAATGCAATATCTAAAAGGACTGCTTCAAGTTGGGTGTATTCACTATTGGGTCTAATTAATCTCAATATATTTTCAGATGAACTTAATTCTGGATTAGGATAATGCAAATGCAAGCTTTGATTATCATAATAACGTGCTTTTGCTTGATAGGCATACGCTATCAATGCTGGGAAACGTGCTATGAGCATGACAGATTGTCTTAACACATTGGAAACTGAAGTATCATCTGGATTCGGATCATAAGAATACAACGCAAGAACTGTTCTCGCAAGCTTATTCATGATATTCTTACTGGGTGCTGTTAAAATCATATCCTTTGTAAAATTACTGGGAACATCTCTGTTTTCACCAAGAATTTTTTTATAAGCTTCAAGTTCATTCTTGTTGGGAAGCTCTCCAAAAAGAAGAAGATAGCTTGTTTCCTCATATCCAAATCTTTCTTCTTTTAAACATGAACTTACAATTTCTTTAACATCGATGCCTCTATAAAGAAGACTTCCCTCCATAGGTACTTTCTCGTCATTCACAATGTTATAACCTTGAACCCCACCTATTTGAGTCAATCCTACCAAAACACCTGTGCCATTGCTGTTTCTCAACCCTCTTTTAACTTCGTATTTTTGATAAAAAGAAGCATCTATTACATTATTTTGGTATAGCTTTTTGCTCATTTTTGAAATAAATAGTTCCTCTTGCTCACTGTGAATTTTATCAATGGTATATTTCATCTATTTTATCCTCCCTTATGTAAAATACAGATATATTCAAAAATATGAATATATCTGTGGGTGTTAAATGCTTGTTTATATTTATCATCATTGTATACAATTATACTATTCCTGTCAACTCAGTAAACGCTTGCTTAAAGAGGCTGCCTTAACAGAACTATTCTGTTGATAATAGTGTTATAACTTGATCTAGCTTTTGTCTTTGCTCCGCATTTAGCATAGGCCTTATTTCTTTAATTACTTTCATTTGACGCTCAAAAGATGCTTTGTCTTTAAATAATGTTTCTTTTAGCTGCTTAAGCTCTCTTAATATCTCCTCTTCACTTTTATTGCCATATTTTTTAGCAGCGTCTTCTACTGATCTTAATTTTTCATTATTAATTGAGCCCATACCTAAAGACTCTGCCAGTTCCATTAGTTTCTCTTTATTGATATCTGTCATGGTATACCTCCCAAATTTTAATTTGTATAGATTTATGCAAAATAACTTTGCTTATTACTAAAATATGATTTCAGTTTTATTGTGTGACTGACACCATATTCAGTTTCTTTCATAATATAGTTATGAAAGAAATAATATGGATCATTACATATTACTCAAAGAGGTATCTATATGGTCCTTTAAGGAGGTTTAAAATGAACGAAATTAATAAAGGCAAACTTATAGAACTATCCAGTAACGACTATCGCAGTGAATATAAAAAAGAAGGCGTTTCTTTAGAAAATCTTTTACCTCTAGCGCTACCATTGGTTTTAGTTTTTTCTACAAGTTCCAGTAAAGGAAGAAAAAAGAAGAAAAATAACAGTGAAATAAATGTTCCTGCTGCTATTTCACCTTCAAGAACTGGAGACTTACAAGTCGTCAATACAATGGAAGAAACAGTTAGCAAGCTTTCCAATGCAGTAGATCTAATGAAAAAAGTAAACAGACTCAACGATATTAAAAAGTCAACTAATGGTCAAAGTCTCGAAGGCATACAGGAAGCTTTGCCGGTGATAAAAAGTATTTTCTCCGATACAGCAAATTTAGAAAAATTAAATTCTATAGAAAGTACACTTTCTACAGTAAAAAAGTTATCTGAGGTTAAAAAAATACTAGATGCTCAACGAGCCACTAGTGTAAAAAAAAGCGACAATTCCTCTGCAACAGATGTGATGAGCGCCATAACACCTTTATTAGAAAATAGGGATAATGCACAAAATCTACAGAAAATTGTTAAAATGGCGAATTTAATATCTGCTTTGAATAAATAATGGGATAGGGTATTTTTCTAACATTTTACTTACTTAATATGCGATTAACGGTGATTATGCCGTTTTTTTTTTTTGACATCCTCATGATTTATTATATAATTGATGGTGAAATTGTTATAATAATATCAAAAGAATATGGAGGTTAATAATTATGGCACTTATTACGTCAACAAAAATGTTTGAAAAGGCAATTGGAAGTGATTATGCAGTAGGAGCATTTAATGTAAACAATATGGAGATTATTCAAGGAATTGTAGATGCAGCAAAAGAAGAAAGTGCACCTTTAATTCTTCAGGTTTCAGCTGGTGCAAGAAAATATGCTAAGCCAATCTATCTGGTTAAATTAGTAGAAGCTGCTATGGCAGATACAGGTTTAGATATCGTTCTCCACTTAGACCATGGAGAGGATTTTGAAATATGCAAAAAATGTGTAGATGATGGTTTTACTTCAGTTATGATTGATGGATCCAAGTATCCATTAGAGCAAAACATTGAATTAACAAAAAAAGTCGTAGATTATGCACATTCAAAAGGTGTTGTTGTGGAAGCTGAACTTGGAAAATTAGCTGGTATTGAAGACGATGTCAATGTAAGTTCACAAGATGCAACTTTTACTGATCCTGATCAAGCGGTTGAATTTGTAGAGAGAACAGGTGTGGATTCTTTGGCTATTGCAATCGGAACCAGCCATGGCGCATATAAGTTTAAGGGAGAACCCCGATTAGACTTCGAAAGGCTTAAAAAAATATCCAAAATGTTACCTGATACTGCTTTGGTTTTGCATGGCGCTTCAACGGTACTTCCAGAATTTGTTGAGATGTGTAATAACTATGGCGGCAAAATTCCTGGTGCTCAAGGTGTCCCTGAAGAAATGTTAAGAGAAGCAGCCAAGTATAATATCTGTAAAATAAATATTGACACAGATTTACGTTTGGCTATGACCGCTTCCATAAGAAAAATGTTCTCTGAAAATCCTTCAGAATTCGATCCCAGAAAATACTTAGGACCAGCAAGAGATGCCATAAAAGAAATGGTGCAACACAAAATTAAAAATGTATTGAATGCAAGCAACCGACTATAGTTATCCGCGCCGTCAAAGGAGATTATTCAAATGAGAATTGTCCCGTTGGGTATTGTCGTTGATAATGATAAAATACTTCTGGTTCACAGACGATTCCCTCCTATATTGTGGGGGCCGCCTGGTGGATTTACAGAAGATAACGAGACATTACAAGAAGCTGTTGAACGTGAGGTTTTAGAAGAATGTGGTATACAGTGTGAAACAGTTTGCCAGATTCATGAGTTTGATGCTCATGACACTCATATAATTGTTTTTGCTTGCCGATATCTTTCAGGAAATCTTCGTTGCAGTTATGAAAGTACAGACTTAGGGTGGTTCACAATACATAACCTTCCGCAACCAATATCACCTGAAAAAGATATTTTTCAAAAGGCAATAAAAATTGTAAATAAACAAAAATAAAAATGCAGATATCCCTGAGATATCTGCATTTTGTATAAAGCATACGATACTTTTATGGTAATACAACAATATTATTAGCAACAGGCCTTTCTTTTGAATCAGATGGCTTATTTAAAAGAACCCCATCAAAATACATGGCAGTTGACCCGCCACCATCAAGATTGTAGGCATCTTTAACCCCTAATTCTATTAACTTTTCTTGGAGTCTTTCTATTGTGACACCCGAACTCCAATCATTTTGTCTTCCATCAATTACAATAATAATTAAATCATCATTGGCATATTTACCAATCATTGTACGAGGCTGTTTTGTTTCTATCCATTCATCTGGGATAATAGCTTTCTCACCATCTTTTAAAAGCACAGGAATAAAACTAACCCCTTGATAAGCATCCAGATTTGTAATATCTTTTTCTTTCTGAGGCACAGTTCCTATAGCCTCGCCCGCTTTGTTGATACCGGCAAAAAAAAGATCTCCAGGGTATCCATTGAAAGGTTCCACTAATTTACCATTAATAACTGTGTTGCCAATCAGCCTCGCATATTTTTTGCCATCTCGATCTTCATAATAAAATCCACCACCATTTACAGCAAAAATAGCTCCCTTTCGTTGGGCAGCCTTAGAAGTTGTTTCAACCTCTCCTAGTTTATCTTTTGCTAAAACGACTTTAAAAGACTTCGGATCAAATAATTTTATTTTGGCAATAAATCCTCGATATCCCAATTCGTCTAACTTAAATATTTTAATCTCATTATTTTTACTCTTATGAGCAGCAACCGCGGGTCCAAGTATGTCTAATATTTTTTGCTCATATATATCATCGGAAAGATTGGCATAGGCGCTGCTTTGTTCTGTTAATTTGTCTAATGCTTCACTTTGCCTGCTAAAAACTTCGTATTGCGATTGAACCAGCAACCCTAAATCGCCAATTGTATTTCCCAACTCATTTGTTTCATTGCCCATTTCCGCCAAACTGTTTTTAACCATATCTGTTTGAATCCACAATCCTTTTGCATCTGCTGTAAACTCCATAGATACTAAAAAAAGCGCAAGGAAAGGTCCTAATAAAAATAGTAAAAAAGTATTAAATTTCAGCATCACGGTGCCTCCTGCAATATTTTAAGACTCTTTTCTAATTCCCGCAATCGATCTTCTAATGCATCCAATTGTCTATCAATACTTTTTTGAAGAGACCCTGTGTCAGAGAGAGAACTTCCCGTATTATCGATACTGGTACGCAGCTCTAATATTTCATTGTTTAACAACAGAATCTGTTCATTAATATCCGATAAGTTCATGGCGTTCTGCTGTTGGACGTTTTGAATACTGGTATCTATATATGCTTTTGCATTTGTATATCCATAATAAACAACTCCACCCCATATACTGACACAGATAAAGAATACAACAACATTTATCACTCTTCTTTTAAAGACAGTTTTCGCTTTTCGCTTTGTTCTTCTTTCGTTGGGTTCCTTATCATCTATAATGATTTTTTCCAAAACTTCTCCTCCTATCTCACACACATACTTACTCTTTACTATTAACGGGCAGGCGCGAGGCCAGCCCCTACGGACTTACACTTATACTATAACTTATACATCAAACGAAAAAATTTTTCAATGAACAAAATATGTTTGTAATAGAATTTTAATATCCCCAGTGTATTTAATATCGTAAAAATAATCTCAATTTTGAGACACAACTTCTTTAAACAGCCCTGTTTTTTCGACAATACTTTCATAAAAATTTTCTTTAACCTTTAAATTTGAATTGTTGGGGAGATTGTTTGTTAGTTAACGAACACTTCGGCACGGAATTTGCATTTTTCCTAAATGGGTTAAATTACAATTCAAGTGTAATCGTTTACATTAAAGTATCATAACATAACTATTTTTTTAAAATTTTTAGAAATATCATGTTATACTATATATGTAAACGCTTTCACAACTTATTAATACCATATATTAATATGTAATTTTGAAAGGAGAGAAAAAAATGGGTAGTGTTACCGAAACAAAATTTGAAGTTCTCAACGATGAATTGGCTTCAAAGATTGACAAAATTTTATCTGAGAATGCATACGACTCTACAAAATTAGTTGGTATTCTTTTAGACGTCCAAGATGTTGTCCCCAAAAAATATGTCCCTATGGACGTAGCAGCTTATGTCGCAGCTAAGTTAAATATTCCTCTTACAGGAGTATACGATGTTATTACATTCTATGCTTCATTGTCAGAAAAACCTCGCGCTGATCATGTTATTAATCTCTGCAAAAGCATTGTATGCAAAACCAACAATTATATGGATCTTCAGAAATCATTGGAGAAATTCCTAGGAATAAAAGTTGGAGAAGCTACTGAGGATGGCAAGTTTGCTCTTGAATATTCCGCTTGCTTCGGTGCATGCGATGTAGCTCCTGCTATTAAAATAGATCAAGATGTTTACGGAAAGCTTACTGATGAAAAATTAATAGAAATTATCAATAGTTATAGATAGGAGGTTAATATAATGTCGAAATCTGTTAGTTTAATTACAGAAAATTATAATAAATATAATCCTGACTCAATAGATGAATTTATCAACATTGGCGGTTTTACTGGATTAAAAAATGCCCTTAACATGTCTTCAGATGATGTAATCAGTATTGCAAAAGCATCTAAAGTCATGGGAAGAGGTGGCGCTGCTTATCCTTTAGGTAAAAAATGGGAACAAGCTAAATCAGTACCTGGAGATAATAAAGTTGTCATCTGTAATGCAGATGAGGGAGAACCCTGCACTTTTAAAGACAGAAGTATGTTAGAAAAAGATCCCTTCAGATTAATCGAAGGAATGGCAATTGCAGGTTATACTGTAGGTGCTCAAAATGGATATTTATATATAAGAGAAGAATACAGACATCTTCACCCTCAAATGAAAAATGCTATAAAGCAGGCGAAAGAAAAAGGCTATTTAGGGAAAAATATTTTAGGCACTGATTTTAGCTATAATATTCATGTCTATTCAGGTGCTGGCGCTTATGTATGCGGAGAAGGTTCTGCCTTAATTGAATCTATAGAAGGAAAAAGTGGTCGCCCCAGAATCAAGCCTCCTTTCATCAAACAATGTGGCTTGAATCTACTTCCAACTTGTGTAAACAATGTAGAAACCTTAGCCATTGGCACTGCCCTATTAACCCATGGTGCAGAAAAATATTTAAGCTATGGAACATCAGATTGTCCCGGAACAAAAATCATTAGTATTGCCGGCAATGTCAACAAACCTGGTGTTTATGAAATTCCTTTCGGTCTTACTTTAAGAGAAATTATTTATGATATTGCTGGTGGTGTTCCTGGAAATAAAGCAATCACTTTATTTCAATTGGGAGGTGCTTCTGGAAAAATAGGTCCTCCAAGCCTTTTAGATACGCCATATTCTTATGACGATCTTCATAAGGTTGGCCTGGTAATTGGTTCCGGTGCCATTTTGGTTGTAGATGAAAATATGAAGCCATTAGAGTTTCTTCATTCTATTCAAGAATTTTTCTGTCATGAAAGTTGCGGAAAATGCACACCATGTCGTGAAGGTAATAAGCAAATTGCTCATATTCTTGATAGACTACTTGCTAAAACCCAAAAAGATACAGATGTTGACACATTGATACGTTTAGCAAAACTTATGTCACAGTCTTCTTTCTGCGGGTTAGGAGAAACAGCTCAATCTGCATTACTCAATGCCATAAGATATTTCCCAGAAGAGTTTGGATTAAAATAAGGAGGGATAAACAATGAAAGAAATTAAATTATCTATAAATAATCAAAAAATTGTTGTTCCCGCAGGTACGACAATTCTTGAAGCAGCCAAAGAAGTTGGTGTTCATATTCCTACGCTATGTTATCACCCTGATCAGGCAATTAAAGCGAACTGTCGGGTATGCGTTGTGGAAGTAAAAGGCAGCAGAAAATTATCTGCAGCATGTTCTACGCCTGTATGGGAAGGAATGGAAGTCATTACGACTTCAAAAAAAGTATTAGATTCTCAAAAAGGTGTTGTTGAGTTGTTGATAGCATCTCATAATCAAGATTGCCTAAACTGCCAAAGAAATGGAACTTGTGAACTTCAGAATCTTGCTGAAAGATTTAATATCGGAAAAACAAACCTGGATATTGATATCTTGACGCTTCCTATTGATGATGGCAATCCATCAATAGTCAGAGATCCAAGCAAATGTATTAAATGCAACAGATGTGTTGAGACATGCAGTAAGACACAGGGTGTTGATGTTCTTACCCACGCCCACAGATCTGATCAATATATTATTTCTACACCTTATAACCTTCCATTAGGCAGTACACTTTGTACCTTCTGTGGCCAATGTTCAGCCGTATGTCCCGTTGGCGCCATTGTTGAAAAAGATAATACGGAACAGGTGTTTGAAGCCATTGAAAACCAAAAGAAACACGTTATTTGCCAGGTTGCACCAGCTATCCGAACGGCTTTGGGTGATGCTTTCGGTCTTGATGATGGCGCCATCGTTACAGGGCAAATGGTTAATGCATTGAAACAACTTGGCTTTGACAAAGTGTTTGATACAAATTTTACAGCTGACCTGACCATTATAGAAGAAGGTAATGAATTGATTGACCGAATAACCAACGGTGGGACACTTCCTATGATAACTTCCTGCTCACCAGGCTGGATTAATTATGTTGAAGGTAAATATGACCATTTATTGGATCATCTTTCTACCTGTAAATCTCCTCAACAAATGTTTGGAGCACTTTCCAAATCATATTACGCAGAAAAAATGGGTATTGATCCAAAGGACATTTGTACTGTATCCATCATGCCCTGTACCGCCAAAAAATTTGAGGCTCAAAGAGATGAGATGAATACCAACGGTGTCAGAGATGTTGATGTTGTTCTCACCACAAGAGAACTTGCAAAGATGATTAAAATGACTGGTATTGATTTTGAAGTTCTCCAAGAAAAAGAATTTGATTCCCCATTTGGAATTGGAACAGGTGCTGCCGTCATCTTCGGTGCTACCGGTGGTGTAATGGAAGCAGCCCTGAGAACTGTATATGAAGTCGTAGTAGGCGAACCTATGCCTTCCATAGATTTCGAGCCAGCAAGAGGATTACAAGGCATCAAGGAAGCGGATGTAGATCTTAATGGTACCGTCGTCAAGGTTGCTGTTGCACATGGCCTTTCGAATGCCAAGATTGTCATGGATATGATCGATAAAGGTGAATGCCCTTATGCCTTTATTGAAATAATGGCTTGTCCCGGTGGTTGTGTTGGCGGAGGCGGTCAACCAATTAATACAACAATGGCAACTAAATCAAAAAGAATTGAATCCACTTATAAAATTGATAAAGAAAAACTTCAATACAGAAAATCACATGAAAATCCAGCAATCAATAAACTGTATGAAGAATATTTAGAAAAACCTCTTGGACATAAGTCCCATGAATTACTCCACACCCATTATCATCCAAGAGATAAAAAAATAGGAAACATAAAGCTTAAATAATTATATTAATAAAAGTAGAGGATGGGCAGTGCCCATCCTCTACTTTTATTTTAAATAAACTCGACTTACTTAAGTAAGTTTCTATTGAAGTAATTACGATCTATTCCATACTTGTCTCTTCTTATTTTTCTTCTTTTCATCCGTTGCCTATTGGTCATAATTATCAAGCCCATATACCCTACAAGAAGCACTATGATAATTAAAAACACAGCCCTTAAACTCTTGAAATAGTCTGATACCGTTACTACCGCAGTAGCTGTTATGCTCTTTTCAATGTTTGATGTAGCAATAACTTCCGCCTTTTCCAATACTTCACCATTATAATTAATACTCAAACTTCCTATTCTATCGTTCTTCTCTATAGGTGCTACTAATTTATCAGGAAGATTAATTTCTTTTTCAATAATGGATTCATCAAAATCAACGGCTACTGTCCTTATGATATCCTGAGCAACGACTGCATCTACATATTTTTCTTTTCCACCTTGAACGGATATATTTCCAACAATATTTCCCTGTTTCTCTAATACAATATTCTTGAAGTTATTCAACCCATAGTCCAGCAGAACTCGGGAATCAAGATACACAAAATTGGGGTCAGACTTCAAAACAACAGAAATAACTTCCCGTCCATCTTTTTTTGCAGATCCAACAAGGCAACTTCCTGCTGCTATGGTGTACCCTGTTTTAACACCTGTAGCATATTCATACTTAAGAGGTACATACTCTCCATTATAAACAAAATTTGTTTTCTCATCCCACAAAAGTCTATTTGTAATCTTAAAATATCGATCCTCTTGTTTGTTTGTAGCTGGAAGATGATAATTAACAGTTTTTATTATTTCTCTAAATTTTTCATTTTTCATTGCATATTTTGCAATCATTGCCAAATCATATGCTGAAGTATAATGATCTTCATCCGGCAGTCCATTTGGATTTTTAAAATGGGTATTCAAAGCCCCTAACTCACGAGACCTCTCATTCATAAGCTCTGCAAAATCTTCTACACTTCCGGAAATATGCTTTGCCAAAGCAACAGCTGAATCATTGGCCGATTCAATTAATAAAGCATGTAATAGCTGTTCCACCGTCACTTTTTCATCTTCAAGGAGATATATTCTACTGCCTTCAGTAAAGGGCGTCTCAGAATCAATCACAACCGTCTCATTAAGGTCACAATTCTCGAGAGTTAATATGGCCGTCATGATTTTTGTTGTACTGGCCGGGTACATTTCTTGATGCATGTCTTTTTCATATAAAACTTCACCAGTTGTCCCATCTATTAAAACAGCCGTTTCACCATTCAACTCAATATCTTGATCAGAGTAAACATATGCGGTCATTAAAAAGAATACGACTGTAATGGACAGCATTAAGCTAATATATTTCTTCATGTCTATCACCCTTATGTCATTTTTTGTCGTGAACAGAAAAATTATATCATACGATAGTTTCTTAGTCAAAAAAATATCTTCCGTTAATTATATTGTTTGGTTTCAAAAATACTTTTATTTATTCCTTAATTTACTTGTTTAATTAAAAAGATATTATATAATATTTTAAGAGAAGCATTATTTCATAAAAGTCTGTTCGCCTTTGAGAGGTACTTATGATGATATTAAAAACCATGGGAAGTCATTTGAAAAAACAATTCAAAAGTTATTATTCTTTTGTTATTGTTCCCAACACAAATAAAAAATATTTTCAGTTAAGAATAAGGAAGCTGTATTTTAATATTCTAATTATTTTACTTTTATCTTTAGGAATCTATTCATTAAGTTTAACCATTGCCAATAAAAAAATTAGTAATGAAATCAGTAAAAATGTGTCAGAAATTAATGAGCTTTCATCCCAAAATCAAGAGCATCAAGCTTACATATCTAATTTAGAAAACCAACTTCAAATCATGAATAAAAAACTTGCAGAATTGGAATCCTTAGAAGTCTACATAAAAGATATAACAGGCTATCAGGAAGAAGAAGAAGAAAAAGAAGAAGAAGGAGAAATTAATTAAGAATTAAGAATTAAAAATTAAGAATTATGGAGGATTTTGCTATAGCAAAATCTTTTAATTTTAAGTTAAAAATACAAAACCAGGAATTTAGAAAATTCCTGGTTTTTACCTTAATTATTAATTCTTAATTCTTAATTCTTAATTGAACCTAAAAAGTAATCCATCAATGCATACCCTGTTTCAAAAAAGTTGCCACTCATCTCAGCGGACACTTCATCATATGCGTTGTTATCATTATAAATTTCTTTTGTACTATTATACAGTACATACGGCACGGGGTCTGATGTATGGGTTCTGATGGATAAGGGTGTTGGATGATCGGGCAAAATCAGCATCTTGAAAGGTTCCTGCTGAGATTCCAGATATTCAAAAATTGGTTTTACAATTTTAACATCTATAATTTCCATTGATTTTATTTTGCCCTCACAGTCTCCTTGATGACTACATTCATCAGGCGCTTCAACATGGATATAAATAAAATCTTTTCCACTCTTTAAAGCATTAATTCCTGCTGCTGCTTTACCTTCAAAGTTTGTATGAATGGTTCCTGTAGCCCCTTGCACATCAATGGATTCGAGCCCTGCACATATGCCGATGCCTTTAACCAAGTCCACTGCAGAAATGACGCTCCCTGAAAGCCCATATTTTTCTGAGAAAGAATTTAATTGGGGCCTTTTTCCTTGCCCCCATATCCAAGCAGAATTAGCAGGCTTCAATCCTTCATTTTGTCTTTTGATGTTCACAGGATGATCTTTAAGAAGCTCATAACTTTTCATCATCATTTTCAATATGAACTCTGAATCTTTTCCTTTAGGAAGATACGCCTTAATCTTTCTATCTAAAATATCATGTGGAGGGGTTAAATCAAAGTCTTCCATGCCATTCTTCCAGACCATTGCATGTCGATAGCTTATCCCTGAGTAAAAGGTAATTTCTTCTGTACTAAGTGATTTATTAATATGACTCACTAATACAGCGGCTTCTTCACTTGTGATTTCCCCAGCGCTGTTATCTATCATTCTTTTTTCAGCATAAGAATCTTCTTCTGATAAAGTCACAAGATTGCATCTGAATGTGACATCTGAATCAGATAACTCTATTCCCATACTCACAGCTTCCAAAGGAGAACGTCCGGTATGATAGACAAGAGGGTCATATCCCATTACAGATAAATTTGCGGTATCACTACCTGGCGCCATTCCCTGAGGAATGGTTTTAACGTTTCCTATTTCACCTCGTTTTGCAAGGTCATTTACTGTAGAAAGTTTAGAAACTTGCAAGGGTGTTTTATTTCCTAAAGACTCAACTTTTTCATCTGCCATGCCGTCAGTTAGTACAAGTACATATTTCACAATTAAACACTCCTTCTACAACGCGTATCGTCGCTATGTATATTTATTCATTTCTTAATGCCATATTGTATCATATAATAAGATCTTTTTCATTAACTCATTAGTATGATTAAATGAAAAAACATTCTTTTTGCAATAGTAATTGCTTACATTTTCTTGCATTAACTATTGACTTTATTCTTATTTTTATATATCATCATGAATATATTTATCTGCTTGATATTTTTTTATCAAAGAAATAGGAGGTTATTATTTATGGAAAGAGTTTATAACTTTTCTGCTGGCCCTTCTATGCTTCCTTTAGAAGTATTGGAAACCGCTGCAGCTGAAATGACTAATTATAAAGGGTCCGGCATGTCCGTTATGGAAATGAGTCATCGTTCAAAAGAATTCGAAGACATCATTACACAAGCCGAGAGCCTTTTACGCGACCTCATGCATATTCCTGAAAACTATAAGGTATTATTTCTACAAGGCGGTGGTTCAAGCCAATTTTCTATGATTCCTTTAAATTTATTCAAGAATTCTAAAAAAGCAGATTTTATCGTTACAGGCTCATGGACAAAAAAAGCAGCTGCCGAGGCAAAACGATACGGAGAAGTCAACGTATTGGCTTCGTCTGAAGCAGATGTTTTTTCATATATACCAAAAGTCAGCAAAGAATCCTATTCACCGGATGCTGATTATTTTTACATTACAACCAACAATACCATATATGGAACACGATACATCAACCTTCCTGAAACTGGAAATGTGCCTTTGGTTGGTGATATGTCCTCCAATATACTCTCTCAGACATATGATGTATCCAAGTTTGGACTTATATTTGCAGGCGCTCAGAAAAACATTGGCCCCTCAGGTGTAACAATTGTTATTGTGAGAGACGACCTTATCGGTCATGCAGCAGATTTAACACCCACCATGTTTAACTATAAAATACATACTGAAAATGGGTCTTTATATAATACCCCTCCCACCTACAACATTTATATAGCAAAGCTCACATTTGAATGGGTTAAAAAACAGGGCGGTGTTGAAGGCATTGAGAAAATGAATGAAAAGAAGGCTTCTCTCCTTTATGACTATATTGATAGCAGTACTCTTTTCAAAAATCCTGTGGCCAAAGAAGATCGTTCCCTAATGAATATCACTTTTGTAACAGGTTCTAGTGAAATAGATAAAAAATTCTTAACAGAAGCAAAACAGCAAGGCATGGTTAATTTAGGTGGCCATCGGTCGGTTGGCGGTATGAGAGCAAGCATTTACAATGCGATGCCATTAGAAGGCGTAGAAAAACTCGTAGAATTTATGAAAAAATTTGAAATGGAAAACAAATAGAAAGGACCTTAATATGTTTAATATAGCGACACTTAACAATATTTCTCCAAAAGGATTAATATATTTTAATGATAAACACCATATTACGGATGATATCAACGAAGCAGACGGAATTCTTGTCCGAAGCTATAAAATGCACGATATGGAATTCCCCCCCCATCTTAAAGCCATTGCAAGAGCAGGTGCTGGTGTTAATAATATTCCTTTGGATAAATGCTCCGAAGCAGGTATTGTAGTATTTAATACACCTGGTGCAAATGCCAATGCAGTAAAAGAACTGGTACTGGCGGGATTATTACTTTCTTCAAGGAGAATTGTATCTGCTTTGGAATGGGCCTCTACCTTAAAAGGCCAAGGTGATGAAGTAGAAAAATTAATTGAAAAAGGAAAAAAACAATTTGTCGGATCAGAAATTAAAGGTAAAACCCTTGCAGTCATCGGACTTGGTGCTATCGGTGTCATGGTGGCAAATTCAGCCTCCGCACTTGGAATGAAAGTAATTGGATATGACCCCTTTATTTCAGTAAAATCCGCTCTAGACCTTTCAAGGAAAATAGAACTTACTGATAAATTTGATGACTTACTGAGCGAAGCACATTATATCACGCTCCATGTGCCAATGATGGATGCCACAAAAAAAATGATTAATAAAGAGAAATTCTCTAAAATGAGAGAAGGCGTCAAGATATTAAATTTTGCACGCGGCGGTATTGTTGATGAAGATGCACTACTAGAAGCAATTCATTTAGGAATAGTAGACAGATATGTAACAGACTTTCCCAACGAAAGCCTTCTTGGAAATGATAAAATCATTCCAATTCCTCATCTTGGTGCCTCTACACCGGAATCTGAAGAAAATTGTGCCATAATGGCTGTAGAAGAATTAAGTGATTATCTTGAAAATGGAAATATTACGAACTCAGTTAATTACCCAGACTGTACTTTAGACACTTGTATGACAGCCGGAAGAATTGGTGTTCTGCATAAAAACATACCCTCCATTATCGGTCGAGTAACCAACACTATGGGGGAACTTAATATTAATATCAGCGACATGAACAACAGAAGCAAAGGCACTTATGCTTATACTTTAGTAGATGTCGATACAAAAGTAAGTGACAGTCAGTTAGATGTCCTGAGAGAAGTTGAAGGAATTATTGGTGTAAGGGTCATAAAATAAAGGTTCGAAGTTCGATGTTTGTGGTTCGAGATGCAGGGGCTGGTCCGGGGACATTCCTCAGAAAGATTGACCCTAAAGCGAGAGGTGTGTCCCCTTACTTTAATCCTGCCCGCTGCAGGGAACATAGCATGTGTTCTAAGAAAGTAGATTTATGATTGAATGTTGGGTTTTGCATATGCAAAACCCATATTTAAATCTCTAAAATGTATCGTATGGTTCAATTCATTGAACCTTCTGCAAAACAATTAATAAAAGTAAATGGAAAGAGGGTTGCTGCATGTATAAAATCGCTACACTTAATAACATATCGCCAAAAGGTTTGATATGTTTTAATGACAAATACCATATTACAGACGATATCAATGAAGCTGACGGAATTCTTGTTAGAAGCCATACTATGCATGATATGGAATTTTCTAAAAATCTTAAAGCCATTGCAAGAGCAGGCGCCGGTGTTAATAATATTCCTTTGGACAAATGCTCTGAGGCAGGTATTGTTGTCTTTAATACACCTGGTGCAAATGCCAATGCAGTAAAAGAACTTGTTCTTGCAGGATTATTAATTTCTTCAAGAAAAATATCATCCGCTTTAGAATGGACGAACACCTTAAAAGACAAAGGTGATGAAGTTGAAAAGCTAATTGAAAAAGGAAAAAAGCAATTTGTTGGATCAGAAATCAGAGGCAAAACTCTTGCCGTTATAGGACTTGGTGCTATTGGTGTTATGGTGGCAAATTCAGCTTCTGCTCTAGGCATGAAAGTAATTGGATATGATCCCTTTATTTCCGTCAAATCAGCCCTTGAACTTTCAAGGAAGATTGAACTTGTCGACAAGTTTGATGACTTACTGGGTCAGGCACATTATATCACGCTCCATGTGCCAATGATGGATGCCACAGAAAAAATGATTAATAAAGAAAAATTCTCTAAAATGAGAGAAGATGTTAAACTATTAAACTTTGCACGTGGTGGTATTGTCGATGAAGAAGCTCTACTTGAGGCGATACATTTAGGAATAGTAGACAGATATGTAACTGACTTTCCAAGTGCTCGGCTTCTTGGAAATGAAAAAATTATTCCAATTCCTCATCTTGGTGCCTCTACACCGGAATCTGAAGAAAATTGTGCCATAATGGCAGTTGATCAAATAAGTGACTATCTTGAAAATGGTAATATCACTAATTCAGTCAACTTCCCTGATTGCACGCTGGGTGAATGTGTAACTGCAGGTAGAATTGGTGTGCTTAATAAGAACATTCCCAACATGGTTGGGAAAATATCAAATGTGTTAGGTGAGTTAAATATCAATATCAGCGATATGAATAATAGAAGCAAAGGCAAAAACGCATACACGTTGGTAGATGTTGATACTAAAATCACAAACAGCCAGATAGAGCAGCTCAGAAATGTTGATGGAATTATTGCTGTAAGAGTGATGAAGTAGAGGTTAGAGAGATTTTAAAATTTGGATTTTGCATTTGGAGTACATTTCATTTTGTAAAATCCTTTAATTTTAAGATAGATTTTGGGAACAAAATCTATCTTCTTCATTGTAAATGGATCCATTATTTCTGTCGATTAATTAGGCCAATGCCTTCGCCAAAACAAACCCTGCCCATACCGCACAAAGACCAATTACAACATTTAAGCCAATGTTTAAAAATGCCAATTGATAATTAGATTCCCTAATCATAGCAAAAGTATCAAATGAAAAAGTAGAAAAGGTTGTTAGGGCTCCCATCATACCTATTCCAAGAAAAATACGTATGCTAGGGTCTAAATCAACTACTTCTGTTCCATATAACGTTAAAAACCCAAGGATAAAACTACCTATTGCATTTACTGCTAAAGTTCCATATGGCATAAATGTGCCAAAGTGACTCATGAACCAAATGGTAATCCAATACCTTAAATTGCTCCCTATGAATCCACCAATTCCCAACAAGAATATCTTTGACCACATTGTTCTTCACCCACTTCTTAATAATCTTTTCCGTATCTATCAAAAGCAATATTAATATGAATCCCAATAACAATGACATACCCAATAAGATAAAACCATAGCATCAAACTGATAACATTTGCTAAGCTCCCATATAAAATATCATAATTAGCAAAATAGGAAACATAAAAAGAAAATACCAACGAAGATATGATAATCCCAGCAGTAGAAAATATAGCCCCTGGCCTGACTTTCTTGGGTGATAATGAAAGGTTAGGAGAATGAGAGTATATATAGATCATAATCCAATAAAAAACAAAAAAAGCAAGAGGCCATCTGATAAAATACCAGATATCCCCTATGACAATATTATGTCCCAATACAGCAGCAGAATTTTTTGTTACGAACTCACCAATAAGCCTCCCATAGATGACAATCAACAATCCAAAAATAATCATGAACAGTAATAGCAAAGTAATTTTCATGGCTTTAATTCTTTCCGAAAAGTTAAATGGTCCCCTCATTTGAATATTATAAGCATAATTTGAGATCCGAATCAGCGCAAAAAAGCCTCTGGAGGCCAACCATAAAGAAAAGGCAAAGAAAATAATACTCAAGCTCTTTGCCGAATTAGGTTCTAAGTAAGGTATGACTAAATCCGAAAACTCTTGAGGTGTATATATATAAATAAATTCAATAAAGAAATTCAGGGAAACAGAAAATAGTCCCGACAATCTCCCAAGAAGTAAAACCGTTGGGATTATTGAAAGCAAAAAGAAAAACGCCAGTTCTGCCGCTACCCCAGCATAAAAAGGGTCTGCCATACTTTTCAGTATAGAAACAAACACTTCTTTGAAATGAGTTCTTATTTTTCTTACCATATAACCATCCTTTATTTTTCATGACTAATCATGACTGTGCTGATTAATCGTCATGGTCGGGACGACAGGATTTGAACCTGCGGCCTACTGACCCCGAACCAGTCGCGCTACCAAGCTGCGCTACGTCCCGCTATACCTCACATATATTATGGATAAATAATTTCTGTTGAAACAGTATCGTCTTTAAAAATCACCAATACAAAAGAGGGCAGACTCCCTCCTTTAGGTTTGGTCAAACTCCCAGGATTTATGAATAACACACTGTCTTTCTTTACAATAATAGGCATGTGGGTGTGTCCAAAAAATACAATATCACAAGATAAAGAAAGCGCTTTATAATAAAGTTGTAACAGGCCGGCCTTAACTTTTTCCATATGGCCGTGGGTCAATAAAATTCTATGATTCTCCATGGGAATCACCTTGTACCCATTCTCACTGAACTCACCATCGATATTGCCCTTTACATAAATGACTTTTGAATCCACCGCTTCTTCTATTCTTAGAGCATCCTTATAGGAATCTCCTAAATGAATAACAGAATCTATTTCATTTAATTTATAATACTGCTTTAATGCCTCATCAATATGCCCATGGGTGTCACTTACCACCATGATTTTCATTAAACCACCCCAGAACAAATATATAGATAACAGATAATAGATAATAGATAATAGATAACAGTTAAGGTCTAGTTTTGCTTTGGCAAAACTTCCATCTTATTAAAAATGAAGATTTTGTAACACAAAATCATCCTTAACTATTATCTGTTATTTGTTATCTATAATTATTTATCTTCTCCAGTTCTTTTTTGAGTTTTTTTAAGGCATTGGCTCTGTGGCTGATTTCATTTTTTATCTCACTGTCAAGTTCTCCAAAGGTTTTATCATACCCGTCTACTATGAACAGAGGGTCATAGCCAAAGCCATTATTGCCTTTCTCTTCATAACCAATTTTACCTGAGCACTCTCCTCTAACGGAAATTTTTTTACCATCAGAAAACACAAGAGAAACAACCGATACGAATTTTGCCGATCTATCAGAAACCCCTTCAAGCATAGATAATAGCTTTTTATTATTCTCTTTGTCGGTTGCATTCTCTCCTGAAAACCGAGCTGAATAAACGCCAGGTTGGCCCCCTAATGCCTGAACTGAGAGACCTGAATCGTCAGCGATGGCGTCTTTTTTGCTAAGTCTCATAATGGTTTCCGCTTTTTTCATTGAGTTTTCTTCAAAAGTGTTACCGTCCTCTACGACTTCAATATGAGACAGTCCTACTTCTTCAACAGATATGACATTTATTCCAAAAGGCTTCAATATTTCATCTATTTCCTTTAGTTTATGCGTATTTTTGGTTGCAGCAATCATCATTTCTTCCCGCCTTTGGCATCCTCATGGTCAAAATTAAGCTGTCCAATAATCTCTTCCTGTTTCCTAAACAGTATTTTGCACCCTTTTTCTGCAAGAAAAAGCATATCTTGAAGTTCTCTATTAGTAAAAGGAGAAGTTTCTCCAGTTCCTTGTATTTCTATAAACTCACCTTTATCAGTCATCACAACATTCATATCTACTTGAGCTTGGGAATCCTCTTCATAACATAAATCTAACATAATATCATCATGAACAATTCCAATGCTTATAGCAGAAACAAAATTCTTTACAGGATTGCTCTTGAGCTGCCCTTTTCTTTGCATTTTTTTTATAGCCTCAATTAAAGCAACAAATGCACCTGTTATGGAAGCCGTTCTTGTTCCTCCATCTGCCTGTATCACATCACAATCTATCCAAATGGTTTTTTCTCCTAAAATCTTTAAATCAACTACAGAGCGGAGTGCACGGCCAATAAGTCTCTGGATTTCTTGTGTTCTTCCATCTACCTTTCCTCTACTGGAATCCCTTATCTTTCTAACCTCAGTAGATCGAGGGAGCATCCCATATTCTGCTGTTATCCATCCCGTGCCACTTCCTTTAAGAAACGGAGGGACTTTATCTTCAATCGATGCCGTACAGATTACTTTAGTATCTCCCATTTCAATAAGAACAGAACCTTCTGCGTGCATTAAGTAATTATTCGTAATTTTTACATTTCTAATATCATCAAACTTTCTTTCATCTTTTCTAAGTTTTTCCATACCAATCCTCCTAATCATTTATAACTTCTTATCTAAGTTTTTTCTAAAGTACTCTGAATTATTTTCATTAGTCTCAAACTATATATCTATTATTTTACCACAATTGCCATTTCTTTTCATTAAATATTGATTTGGATAAAAACACGAAAAAAAGAATTCTGCATTGAAGCAAAATTCTAAAAAAGCATTTCCATATTTTCTATGTATGGTTCTCAATATTGATTTGGATAGCTGGGAATGTCAAAGACGTCCATTCCGCTTGCCGTTTTTAAAGATTCACCATTTACAAATATCTTAATTCCTGTCAAATTTCTATAATGCTCTTTCATTGTAAACGCAATGCTTTGAACTGCCCTTTCAAAAAGATTTTCATCGCCCTTTAACACAAGAATTTCTTCTGTTAAATAGATTTCTGCTATGGAATCCGTTATTTCTACACCAATGACTTTAGTATTGACCGGAATTCTGCTTTGCAAACCACTTTCTGATGGTGGTACAATCATCAAACTGTCAAGAACATCTAAAATATTTGTGTTGCTCACATCATCAACAATCTCTATTGGTTTTGTTACCGGGACAAACATGGGGTTCATTGAATCTGTATTTTCATAATAGACCAAAACCGTATCTGGAGCGGGCTTCTGCCCTAAAAAATTGATGTTCTCTCTTTTAAGTGTTTCTCCTATAAAAGTACCATGTGGTAAGTTGGAAACCGTTTCACCTTCAATGAAAAATTGTACTCTGTCAACAGTTGGAAATTCCGTTAGAGTATATACAACGGATTGTATGATGGTTTCTTCTTCCTTCTTATCTTTTATATTAAGAAACTGTCTTGATAAATCTAATTTGCATAACCCATCTCGAATGGTCATGCCCAGCACCTGGGTTTCAGAAGGAATAATGGGATATAACCCCACTTTCAACATGTCTTGTCGGTTTTCTTCCGTGTCTACCATTGCCTTCATCGCTTCTTTTGCAATACCCCGCCCTTCTGTCCATGGTATCTTTCTCATGACCGGTATCAAAAGTCCATTTTCGTCTTTATAGTATAAAATGGTATCTCTTAGCTCAGAGTCACCAATTTGCTGTCCGGAAGTATCTATAACATCGATAGAGGCTTCTTCTTCATCAGTACCCAGCCATCCTTTTAGCATAGTCAAAGGATTGCTACATGCAGTCAGGAGCAGCACCACGAGTATGATTAGAGCTGTTTTTTTCATAATGTTCAATATCACCCTCACCTCCATTTCCTTACTTAATAATGTATATTAGAAATAAGGACCAACTATACCATGATTTTAATGTGCTCAGGTATAAACCTACAGAAATTCAATTCGTAGTTTGGTTTGTGGTCAAAAAATTGAAAAGAATTTGCCTAAGCAAATTCTTTCCTTAATGATTCATTATTCATTTTTCATTCAACTATTATTTGAGTAATTGGCTGTCAACATAACTCTTAATTCCATTGAAAAGCGCTTGTGCACCTCTTTGTCTATAATAATCCTGAACCAATAAGCTTCTTTCATAATCGTTGGTCATAAATCCTAACTCTGCCAGTGCTGAAGGCATATTGGTTTCTCTTGTTACCACGATTTTAGGTCTGTTCTGAAGCCCCATATTGGGAACTGGCAATCCTTTGGCCATTTCCTTTTGGATGGTCTTAGCAAAGGCCGTTTTAGAAGATGATGTTCCATCGTATACGGTCAATACCCCTTGCGCCGACAAATTGGAGGGCAGTGCATTATGATGTATGCTCAAGAATAAATCTGCATTCATGGCATTGGCTAAAGCTGCTCGTTCATATAAACCTGGATAAGTATCTCCTGTTCGCGTCATTGCGACTTTAAAGCCTGCTTCTTCCAATAAATCTTTCAGCTTTAATGATGTATCAAGATTCAAATTCTTTTCCGCTACACCTCCAACATATGCCCCTGAGTCTTTACCACCATGTCCTGGATCTAATACAACAAGAACGTCCCCGTAAACTGGATTGCTGATACTGCTTTCCTTTCCGGAAAATTGTACAGCGACTTCACTTGAAGATGTATTTCCTGTTAGGACTTTTGCGGTTGTTTCACTATCATATTTAATGGTTACAGTGTAATATTCACTTTGTGTTGCACCATCGATTTGAATATACTTGATAATATTATCATAATAATCAAGCTTAACATCGTCTAACAAATTAATTTGATCTTTGCTAACTTTTATTGTCATTAATTTATTAATTTCATCATTTGTAATGGTTGATTGAGTTTTGTCATTGAGTTCCAAAGTTAATATTGAACTGGTTAATGAAGGATAATCATATTTAAGTTGGTTCATAGGATCATTGGTTGTATATACAATGATGTCATTATTAATGGCATCAATATACATGTTTTCATTCATACTAATCCCTGATTGAAGATCAAAAACAACTCTTGTCACTTTATCATATCCTTGGTAATCTGAATCATACTGCGAATATCGGATTTGCTTAATGACATCGCTATTCACAGATATTACATCGGAATCTTTAACCTTTACCACAGCATCTAAGATATCTACAACTACTTTGTCTCCTAAATCAATGACATTAAATGCTGGTGTCTCTTCTGTTTCAATGACCACAGCCTGAGAATTATTTTCATAGCTTATATCTTTAATTACATTATTGAAAGTAATATATAAAGTATCTGTTTTACTATCATAATAGGTATCGGTTCTGCTCTGCATTTCCATATCAATGGTTACCCTAACCACATCACGAGGAGAAGTCTCATAAAGAGACGCCCTGAATCCAGAAATTCCGTTTTCGTTGATTTGGTTAGACAGGTAATTCTTTGATCCTAAGTCTGTATTGGGAATATCAACCACCAATTGATCGGTCATACCCAATCTAATAGCAGGCACATACATAGAATTGTAATTGATTTTACCATCGGCTTTTATGGCAATAGCCGGTATGCCATTATAAGTGGTATACTTTACGTCGGTGATACTACTATGAGGATAATCTATTACTGCTGTATAGGTATCGGAAATCCATTCTATTTCCATTCCAAGTTGCTCAGAAATAAACCTGAAAGGAACTACTGTTCTTGCACTTCCTTGATATGTAACAAGTTTTGCCGGTACGCCACTGGGGAGCTTGACTCGCCTTCCATCCACAAGTGCTTCATCACTATCGATGGTTAGAATGATTTCTTTACCATCTTTATATATAATAGCCTGCCTGTCATCTTGATTCCACTCTACTTCCGCATCCAATGTCTCCACAATAAATCTTATGGGCACCAAAGTTCTTCCATCCAAAATAAAAGCTGGAACATCCGTTGTTAAAATGTCTTCTTTACCAAACATTAAGTTTACAATGGGAACTGTTTCTGTCTCATATCGATCTTTCGATAGGTCATATACGTCAACAGGGACCGTGACCAATCCATCCAACTCGCCTTCTGCATTCACTGTTCCAGTAAACACAAAAACCAAAAGAAGTAACATACTTATGTACTTTTTCATTTTTTCCCCTCCTACTATGATGTCGACAATTACACTTTAAAAGTATCATTTTTCTCACATCTAATCAACAAAATTTGAGAAATGTCATCCAAATGTAAAACAAATTCAAAATACATCCCATTCTTCCATTTCCATCCATTAGAAAGGCACCCTCCAGATAGTTTCAAAAACTATAAAAAAGTGGCTAACGCCACTCCGCTATGGAACCCTATGGTTCCCTTCGGCACTGCACCCTCCTTAACAGGCAAAGGAGTATCCCCTCTGCACTCCCCTTTTTTATATA
>JADQBM010000124.1 GCA_016278615.1 Clostridia bacterium
TTCTTATGACATAGATTTTACTCTTACAAAGTGGATTTTAATTTTTCATTCCACCAAATACCTATAATTATCAGATTTCCTTGCTTAGTTAAAATCTTTTCGATACAATATTAACGATAGCGATTCAAAACTGAAGCATAAAGGAGATAACAGAGAAAATGAAAGATGACTCAATTGTAACAACAAACTCCGTTATGGATAGATTTATTTCCAATACACCTAATGAAGAACTCCTTACTGTATTGGACTATGTTCAAGATGCCATTATTATTGATGATGAGAATGGAACAACTTTATGGTTAAATAAAGCCGCAGAAGAATTATACTCTATTAAAAAAGAGGACATCATCGGACAAAATGTTTCGGATTTAGAAAGTTTAGGTGTTTTTTCCCCATCTGTTGCCAAATTGGCATTAGAGAAAAAAAAATCTGTCAGCATTCTTCACAGTAACAAAGAAGGCAAAAAGCTCCTCACCACAGGTACGCCTATTATGGGTAAGAACCGTACCATAAAAAATGTTATCAGTACTTCTCGCGATATCACGGAGCTTATTCAACTAAAAAACAGAATAGAAGATGTGCAAACTGCTTTAGATGAATTGAAATCCCAAAAAAAAGTGTTTTACGGAGATATTATTGCCAATAGTCCTACCATGTATAATGTCATACAACTAGCTAAAAGATTGGCCCAAATCGATTCAACTGTATTGATTACAGGTGAATCAGGAGTTGGAAAAGGTGTTATAGCAAAGCTCTTACATGAAACTGGAAAAAGAAAAAATTATGCTTTGGTTAAAGTGAACTGCGGAGCAATTCCCGATAATTTGTTAGAATCCGAGCTCTTTGGGTATGAGTCTGGTGCTTTTACAGGGTCCAAAAAAGAAGGAAAAAAAGGATTGTTTGAAATGGCTCATAACGGAACTATATTTTTAGATGAAATTTCTGAGTTGCCACTTCATCTCCAAGTCAAAATCCTTCAGGTTATACAAGATAAAGAAATTCAAAGAGTCGGTGGCGTAGATACTATAACAGTAAACGTAAGGATTATAGCAGCAACCAACAAAGATCTCCCTAGCATGGTTAATGAAGGGAAATTTCGAGAAGACCTGTATTATCGATTATATGTGGTTCCTATTAATATACCGCCTTTAAGGGAGCGACAAGAAGATATCATTCCTATGGTCAGACATTTTTTGCAGAAATATAATAACAAATTCAACGATAAAAAGAGAATAGATCCTAATGCCATTGCTATGCTTATTAAATATCATTGGCCGGGAAATGTTAGAGAGCTGGAAAATATAATCGAAAGACTGATTATCACCACAAAAAATACAATCATTCTACCCGACAACTTACCTACCTATATATTTGAAAATACAAGAAATATGAGAGGCGAAATCACACTTTCTCCTATTATGAATTTAAAAAAGGCTTTAGAAGAAACAGAAAAGCAGATTTTAAAAAATGCAACTGAAAAATATAAAACCACAAGACAAATTGCAAAAGCTTTGGGTGTTAGTCAGCCAACAATTGTAAGAAAAATGCAAAGATACGACATTGGCAATCGCATTGATACTAAATAGCATCAATGCGATTTGATATCGAATCAATTTTTATAAATGCTTAAAATTCAATGTTTTCGTCATTCAAATGTGGATATAATAATTGTTTTAGCAGTATTGATTTAACTTTGAATCGATTAGCAATTCTACTTAAATGTATGCTTTGTAGGCATTACTGGCTTATAGCATTTGGTATAGTTTTTGCTTTAAAAGAGTATTATAAAATACATAATCTTTAGGAATGTATTTTTTGGTTAATTTTGCATATTATTAAGGTAATATTTAGTTTGTTTTAACATTCTTTTGTTAAGATTAAGCTAACTATATTATATAATTTACAATTAAAAGGAGGCTGTTAATATGAATGCTGCTGAATATGTAGCTGGACTGGTTGAAAGAGCGAAAAAAGCTCAAGCGATAGCAGAAGGATTTACACAAGAACAAGTGGACGAGCTTTGTGAGGCTATTGCATACAATGGTACAAAGAAAGAATTTGCAACTGATTTATCCAAGTTCTTAGTTGAAGAATCCGGTATGGGCCTAGTGGATCATAAAGTTGGCAAAATGATGGTTAAAATCAAAGGGACTTTAAGAGACATGAAAGGCCAGAAATCTGTTGGCGTCGTTGAAAGAAACGAAGCTTTGGGTTTGGTTAAGCTTGCAAAACCTGTTGGCGTTATCGGTGCCCTTATACCTGTAACAAACGGAGAAGCAACCCCTTATGTAAAAGCCATTAGCGCTATTAAGGGAAGAAATGCCATAATTTTAGCCCCCCATCCAAAAGCTAAAAAAACAAATCAGCTTGCTGCTGAAAATATCAGAGCGACTCTTAAAAAATATGGTGCACCTGAAGATTTAGTAATAGGGATTGACCCAGATCAAGTCAGTGTCGAAGGCAGTGGCGAGTTAATGAAACAAGTGGATATGGTTCTTGCAACAGGTGGAACCCCTATGGTTAAAGCCGCTTATAGCTCTGGAACACCTACTATTGGTGTTGGTACAGGAAACGCATCTATGATCGTTGATGGTTCTACAGATTTAGATAAAACAGCCAATATGATTATGCGGTCTAAAACTTTTGACCATGCAACCAGCTGTTCAACAGAAAACAATTTAGTCATCAACCACGAAGTCTATGATGCTTTTGTAAAAGCTTTAGAAAAACAAGGTGGTTACTTAATTAAAAATGGCACAGCAGAAAAAGATAAACTAAGAGAAGGCGTATGGCCTGATGGACATACACTCAACAGACACATAGTAGCGCAACCTGTAGAAAAAATTGCTGAGGTAGCCGGACTAAAACTTCCAGCTGGAACAAAGTTCATCATGGTTGAAGAAGATGGCATCGGTCCTAACAACTTATTCTCAGGAGAAAAACTATCGGTTATCACAACGCTTCATAAATACAGTGATTTTCAAGATGGTTTGTCACAATTGGAAAGCATTATCAACTACATGGGCCAAGGACATTCATGTGGTATTCATACAAAATATGACTATCGCGTTCTTGAACTTGCACAAAGAATGAAAGTTGCCAGAGTTATGGTCAATCAACCTCAATGCTTAGCAAACAGTGGTGCATGGACCAACGGTATGCCTATGTCCATGACATTAGGTTGCGGCACTTGGGGAAATAACAGTATTTCTTCCAATGTTACTTGGAAAGATCTCCTTAACTTCACTTGGGTTTCTTATGAAATACCCGCTAATCAACCAACTGATGAAGAGTTATTCTCTGCCTCTGTAATAGAATTTAATAAGTAAAAGACAAACTTTTAAAAACACATCATTCATCAGGTGTATTTTATAGTACTCCTGATGAATCCTTCCTAAGATCAAATATTAAATATTTTAAATGGAGGATAAATAAATGTCTAAAATTAGAGAAATGGATTTACAATATAACCTTCACTCCTGGAGTGCACAAGGTAGTATAAACCCACAGGTCATTACTAAAGCTGAGGGTATTTACCTTTGGAATGAAGAAGGCAAGAAATATTATGATATGTCTTCAATGCTTGTAAACGCAAACTTAGGACATCAACATCCAAAAATAGTTCAAGCCATTAAAGACCAAGTAGATAAGCTAGCTTATCTTGCACCTGCTTATGCCTGCGACGTACGTTCACTGGCTGCTAAAAAGTTAGTAGAAGCTGCGCCTGACAACATGTCAAAAGTATTTTTCACAAATGCTGGTGCAGAAGCAAATGAAAATGCCATCAAAATAGCAAAGATGTTTACCGGAAGAAACAAAATATTATCAACATACAGATCCTATCATGGTGCTACTGCTGGCGCTTCTATGCTGACAGGAGAAAGCAGAAGACAATATGCAGAGCCTGGCATCCCAGGATTTGTTAAATTTGAAGGACCTTATCCTTATAGAGCACCTAAACAAGTTAAATTTGAATCTGAAGCAGATGTAACAGACTACTATTTGGAAATCCTTGAGAACACATTAATCTATGAAGGTACCGATAAAGTAGCTGCTATTTTCTTTGAAACCGTCGTAGGAAGCAATGGCGTATTGATTCCTCCTAAAGGATACTACGAAGGCGTTAGAGAAATGTGCGACAAATACGGCATTCTTTTTGTCTGTGATGAAATCATGGCAGGATTCGGAAGAACCGGAAAAATGTTTGCTTTCGAAAACTTTAATGCAAAACCGGATATGATTACATTTGCTAAAGGCTCAACTTGCGGGTATGCACCTTTAGGCGGTGTCATTGTAACGGACAAAATAGCTAAGCACTTTGACAAAAATATATTAGGAGCCGGCTTAACTTACAATGGTCATCCATTGGGATGCGCTGCTGCAATTGCAACACTTGATGCCTATATTGAAGAAAATGTATTTGAGAATGTTGATAAACAAAGCGTCGTTCTTGCTGAAATCCTTGAAGACTTTAAAGAGAAACATGCTTGTGTCGGCGATGTAAGATATATCGGCCTATTCAGTATGATCGAGCTTGTAAAAGACAAAACTACAAAAGAGCCTATGGTTCCTTACGGAAAAGACCCTGATGGTGTCATGGCTAAAATTATTGGTATGCTCGCAGCTGAAGGTTTCTTAACTTATAAGATGCACAACATGCTTGCTGTATCTCCACCACTGATCATTACTGAAAAAGAATTAAGAGATGCAATGAAGATCATGGACAAAGTTCTTGACTCTGTTGATAATATGGTTAAATAGAGGCGAGAAACGAGAAACGGGATATAAAAACAAAACAGCTGCTCAAAAGAGCAGCTGTTTTGTTCATTAATTGTCAATTTTCCATTCTCAATTCTCAATTGTCCATAGTCCTTAAATAGCCCAGATTTTATTTTCCTGATGAATAGCACGCCCAGGTCTTGAGTTTTCGACTAATTTTCCATTTTTGATTACGGACACACCGTTTATAAATACCCAGTCAATGCCTTCTGGAGGCGTATCTGGTATTCCCAAACCTGAATACTCCGCTTTGTCTATAATGGTTTTAGGGTTAAATACCACAACATCTGCATCTGCACCTGTGCCCAGCCATCCTTTGTTTTCTAAACCAAAAAATTCTGCTGGCATAAGGGTGCATTTTTTAACAGCTTCCATCATAGAAAACGCATTCATTTCCCTTACGAATCTTCCAAACACTTTTGGATAAGTTCCAGCATCTTGTGGATGCCCAGTTCCTGGCTCATGAGAGCCAACGGCGCCATCTGTTGAAACCATTACATAAGGTTGTTGCATGGCTTCAATGACTTCATATTCTTTCCCCACAAAAGCCGTACACAACGTCTTGGGGTCCGTGGCAAGAAGTTCCTTATATAAAGTCTCACTCAACCTTTTTCCAACATGGGGTCCAGCAGATACCAATACATCTTCATAGATACAATCATATTTTTCCAACCAGCCCTCTCCAAATACTTCGGAGCCAATATAAGTTGCAAAAGCATGATACGCGCCACTATCCACTGCTATTTTATACCCTTGAGCATATGCTTTCTCAATAATGGGCAAAGATTCTTTCATCATGCCCATGCCATTCTGATAAGTCAAATGAGATATCAATATCCGGACCCCGGTATCCTCTTGGATTTTAACCATCTCCCGTAGAGCTTTTACCGATCCCCAACTATCACTTCGAGAATGAATGGGCATCACTTTGTCATACTTTGCTGCCAACCGTGCCAGAGCGAGAATTTCTTCCTTGGTAGTAGCAGGTGCATACTCAAGCCCCAAAGAGATTCCTATAGCCCCTTGTTCTAAAGCTTCTTCTGCTATTTTTACCATTTCATTGATTTCTTTTGAAGTGGCCACTTTAAAAGGATCTTCAAGACCAACCATCTTTCTCATGTCAAAAGAATGGCCCACTAAGGTACCATGATTAATGGGAAACCCTTCATTATTAATTCTATCTATAAAATCTTTTATGGGATAAGGTCCAAACCCGCAATTTCCTGTAATGGCTGTTGTAACGCCCATTTTAGCGTAACATTGAGCATTATATAAATACCCATCAATGTGACAATGGGGATCAATAAAACCTGGGCAAACAATCTTTCCTGATGCATCAATCTTTTCTTTTGCCTTAAGGTCTGCCCTTGTAATGACCCCTATTTTCCCATCTTTAATAGCGACATTGGCAATGGTTATTAGTTCACTCTTTGGGTCTATCACTGTCCCATTTTCAATAACATAATCGTATTCTACACTTAACAATTTAGCCATATCATTTCTTTCTAACATTTTTGATTCCCTCTTTTCAATTGGAAAGATACTAGCAAGGGTTCATAATATGAACCCTTACTGATCTCACATAGACTGAAACAAATTTATTCTCTTATGGAAAGCTTTAATATTTCTGAATAAGAATCCACGCGTCTGTCTCTATGAAACTGAAGAATATCTCTCGCTCTTTTGATTTCATCCAAATCAAGCTCTGCGATAATCACTTCTTCTTTATCTCTGCTACCTTCAGTCATCACGTTGCCCCAGGGGTCACTGACAAAGCTTCGGCCGTAAAAAGACATGAATCCACTTCCATCCGCTGCATCCTCTCTTCCAACTCTGTTAACGGCACAGATATACATGTTGTTATGAATGCCATGAGCCTTGACGCCATCTACCCAAGACTGAGAAGTATCTAAATCTGGGTTATCTGGTTCTGAACCAATGGCAGAAGGATAGAATACGAAATCTGCACCTTTTATTGCAAGTATCCTGGAAGGCTCCGGAAACCACTCATCCCAGCAGATTAGTACACCAAATGTACCGTACTTAGATTTAAAAACAAGATATGGCGAATCTCCTGGAGTAAAATAGTATTTCTCAATGTATTGTGGCCCTTCTGGTATGTGATGCTTTCTATAGTTTCCAAGCAAAGATCCATCTGCATCAAATACCGCCGCACTATTATAATACACGCCATCCATTGCATATTCATAGTAACAGCTTACAATAACAACATCCAATTCTTTTGCAAGCTCAGACATTGCTTTGTTTGTAGGACCATCCAATGGCTCCGCCCAATCATATTTTGTTACATCAATAATCTGAGCAAAGTATTGTCCTTTGAAGAGCTCTTGAGTACAGATGATCTTAGCACCCTTTTTAGCTGCTTCTCTTATGAGATTTTCAACTTTTTTAACATTTTCTTCTCTGTCTAATCCACAGGCATGTTGCGTCATACCGATGACAACTTTTCCTTTATTCATTTTTTACCTCCTATATTCAAGCTTAATTTATCCCATCATCCCGAAAACAAGGAATAGGACCAACCCAATTACAGCAGGAACTGCAACCAGTGGTATAGATGTTTTAGCGTAATCGATGTTCTTTATCTGGCTGGATGCACAGGATAAAGTAACAGCATCTCCATAGAAACACGTATGGCTACCGAAAACTGCTGCTGAAATAATAGCGGCACTGGAAAGGAAAATATTAACGTCCATGGATTGAGCCAAAGGTATTATGATTGGAAATGCGATGGCTGCAATTCCCCAGAAACTTCCTGTCGCAAATGCAAGCAAAGAAATGATGAGAAATGCTGCTGCTGGTAATAATGAAGGACTTAATAATGGTTTTACACTATCAATAACAAAGGGAGTCAGTCCTAAAGCATCATTTGCTTGTTGTAAGAAAAACGCTGCAACAATAATCCCTAAAACAAGGACCATATCTTTAAAACCATCAATGCTACTATCACAGAATTCACTGAAATTCATAAGCCTTTGTGGGAAATAAAGAACACCACAGGATACGATTCCTAAGATAACCCCTTGAAGCATATCTTCTGTAATGATTGTAACAACAGCTAAAACAATCATAGGAACAATAAAGTTCAAAGCATTGGGTTTCTTTCCAGACATAGTCTCTGCTGCTGAAAACTCATCTTCTTGATCCAACATACTATCTGGGAAAACCTGCCCTGTTTCTTCTGCACGTTCTTCAGCAGCCCTCATGGGACCAAATCTTGGTAAAATCTTTAGAGCAAACAAAGGAACCACTAAGACAGCCGCCCATGCATAAAACATATATGGAATAGTTGCAATATAAGCTGCGGTTCCTGAACCGTTAACAAGAACCCCGTTTGCTTCAAGTTGTCCTGCCATAAAGGCAGACCAAGTTGAAAAAGGAATCAAAACACAAACTGCTGCTCCCGTTGAATTCACCACGTATGCCAATAACTCTCTAGGCACTTTGTAACTGTCTGTCACTTTTCTCATGGCGGTTCCCACTGCCAATGCATTTAGATAATCATCCACAAAGACAACAATTCCTAAAATCCATGTGACGATTAATGAAACACTTCGTTTTTTTGAATACTTTGTAGCAATATCCGAAAACCCTAAAGCACCACCGGATTTTTCAAGTAGCGCAACCAGGCTTCCAAACAAACCACATACCAAAATAATCCAAACCGTTACTCCATCCATCATAACAGTGTAAACGGCATCTAAAAATGGCATAAAAAATCCTGTTCCATGTAAAAGAATAAAACCAAATACGGCCCCTATTAACAAAGGTTCTAATGTCCTCTTTGTAACAAAAGCAAGAATTACGACAGATATAACCGGTAAAAGACTAATAAGACCATAATTATCCATACATATAACCTCCTTATAATTTTGAAATTCGGTTCTCCTAAATAGTCACCCTCTTAAGGCCTCCTTTCATAAAATGCGATTTTCTCAATCTGTTTTGTATATATCAGTAATTTTGATATTTTGATCATTGATGTAATTTATTTCCTGTAAGATTTTCTGAACCTCCTGAATTAAATCTTTCTCCAAATGGATATCTTCATTTATGGAATTAACCCGATAGTCAATTTCATATAATAACTCCATTCTTTCTAAAATAGCCATGCTATTTACAATTGCTTTTTCTAATTTTTCTCCCTCATTATGAATCAAATGAGAATTGCTTCTTAACATCATCATGGAGTGATTTACAGAATCTCTCACTTTGGACAACTCTACAATCATCCTTCCACTGTCGGTTTCGGTATTAACCAGCTGAATATCGTTTATCCCCGATGAAAAATCAAAGTGCATCATTCGTTTGATCATCTTCCCTAATCTTTCAACAGGCTTAGAAATAAACTTACCCAACATATAGGCCGCAATAGCCGCTAACAAAATGCCCACAAGAATGATGATATCGATAATACTTCTCACTTTATTGAGTTCCTCAAGTACTTCACTAGATTTAACCTCGATGCCCACAACAAATCCATTATTCATTTGCGCAAATCCCACAAATGATTGATTGTACCCGCCACCGATTTCATCAATTCCAGAAGATTCTTTCCGCATTTTCAGATACAAAGATTCGTATATAGAATCATTAAAATTTGATAGATTTTGGTTTTCCCATTCTGTAGTCACATTCATTTGAGGATATACAATAAAATCCAAATCCTCATCTAATAAAAAGGCGTGTCCTGTTTCAAAAAGTTTAACGGATTCAACCATTGTCATAATATCTTCAAAAATAATATCAATACCTGCCACACCTATTAACACGTCATCAATGATCACGGGCTTATTATATGAAATCATGTAATACCCAGTATAAATATCTTTATAGGGCTTGCTCCATACCCCTTTTTTCTTTAAAAAGGGCGCATAGTACCACTGCATCTTTTCATTTCCAGGATAAAAATTCTTTTTAATCTCCAAATCTTCTCGTACAATACTTCCTGTAAGATTTTTATCTAAAAGCCAGGCGCCATAGACGCTTTCTTCCGCTGACAAATCAGGAGTAATAGAAGGATCAATATCAAAATAAACGCCTAAAATACCTTCAGTACTTTCAGCAAACTTTTTCGTTAGGGGAACCAGAATTTCTTCTTGGTATGTTCTTAGATAGTGCTGGTTTTTATCAACTGAATCCAAGTCCAATGAGGCCGATAAGGAGGAAATATAAGAGTCCAGCACACTTTCAACCTTTGCTGTGGTTATACTAAATTCGTTGGCATAGGATTCGGCGCTTGACTTCAGATTGTTCAAGGCGCTTTTCTGAATGACTTTACTGGCCTGATACAATGCAATACTACCGATTACAGCCGCCAAAGCTGCTGAGCTTATCATGATGGCCACCATGATTTTGCTACTAACCTTCCATTTCAATTTCAATTTATAGGCCTCCTATCTTGTAGTCTCTCTGATCATAACAATTGATTATCATGGTTTAATAATAGAATTATCAAAATTTTATAAATATTTGATAAAAAATTTTTTATATTAATTAATAGATCCTATTAATGTTATAATCTATAATGAAGTGAGACCCATCAGTGGGAGTTTCAGACTCTCCACTGATGGCAAGACGAACAAATTTCGAATTTAGCAGCTCTTGATCTCGCCACCTATAGAGGTGGGAGTCTTAGAGCTGTTTAATGAGATAAATTAACTAAAGGAATGAAAAAATAAATGTTTTGGATTATGTACTCTTTAGTCATATTAAATATATCTGTCTATGCCTTTGCTGTAATTTATCTATATATTTTTAGAAAAACCCATGAAAAGTATATCGGCTATTGGGGATTAAGTTGGATGGTTTACGGTGTAGGGCTGATGTTGGATATTTTAGCTTACAACAATATTCCCATTCCCTTTATTCTTATTGCTCAAGAAATTGTCTATTCATTCAGTGTCTTTTTTTTACTTTCGGGCACTTATGTCTTTATTAATAGAAAAAAATCTAATATCTGGTTCATTATTCTATTGGCCAATATATTTTGGAGCTTAATATGCCTCTACTTTAGGTTTCCTTATGTGATTACTGTAACGCCTTTATCCATTTATTTTAGTATCATTTCAATTTATACAGGAATCATATTTTTGCAGAATTGGGAATATGAAGGAAATGAAAAAGTCGCAACAGGCATTGCTTTCTTATTATGGGGTGTTCATAAATCCTACTATTTCTATCTTCACCCAACTTTCTCAGTATCTCCTACCAGCTATATCACAGAAATCATATTGATCATTGGCTTAAACTCATGCCTTATTCTCACATACCTTCAGAAAAATCGAATAAGTCTAGTAAAAAACGAGCAGATTTTCAGACTGTTAACTGAAAACTCACAAGATATGATTTATTTATCAAAATACAGCCCAGAACCCTACTTTGAATATGTAAGCCCCAATTGTGAAAGAATCATAGGTTATTCACAAGAGGAGTTTTATGCAAATCCATATCTCTTAGATGACATTGTCCATCCAGAAGACAAGCCATTATATGAGCTTACCCTGAATCCAAAACTTTCTCCAAAAGAATCTGTCACATTGAGATACCGCCATAAAAATGGGCATTATTTATGGGTTGATGAATATACGACACTTTTAAATGATAAAGAGGGAAACCCATTTGGGATTGAAGGGATTATGAGAGATACTTCAGAAATTATCTTAAACGATGAAAAAATCCGACAAGCAGAAAAAGAGCGTCAGAGGCTTTTATCTACCATCTCACACGAGCTTCGAACACCTATTACCACCATTCGTGGGTATGTAGATGCCATACTTGATCATAAAATTCCAGAAAAAGAATCCTACCAATATCTTCAAAATATACAAAATAAAATAGGCATGCTTGAACTCTTAATCAATGATCTTTTTGAACTTTCTCAGTATGAAAGCAATCAAATCAAATTCAAATTTTCACAAATCAAAATAACACAACTACTAAAAAGCCTTTATAATAAGTTTGAAGATGATGTGAAACATGTTGATTTGTTTTTTGATATGAATATAAGCAATGAAATAAGCAACAAAGAGATAGAAATAATTGTAGACGTGGAAAGAATTGAACAAGTTTTTAGTAATTTAATATATAATGCAATTAAGCACACAAAAAAGGGCGACAGTATCACTATATCTTGCCATGTTCATAACGAACAGATGATTGTTATCCGTATATCGGATACAGGCACAGGTATTTCAAGTACAGACCTTCCTCATATATTTAAGAGATTCTACAAGGGAAGCAATAACACTGTTCAAGGAAGCGGATTGGGTCTTGCCATTACAAAAGAAATCATTCTTAAACATCAGGGTACTATTGATGTAACCAGCCACTTAGGTAAGGGCACCGCGTTCAATATATATTTACCCATCATTTAACTCACTAAGGAGGTAGGATAGTGTGGCAGGAGAAAGAATTTTAATTGTTGATGACGAACCTGAAATAATTGATTTTATAAAAATGTATCTTGTTGAAGAGAATTTCAAAGTTTCTTGGGCTTTAAATGGAAAAGAAGCACTTCAAAAAGTGAGATTAGAAAAGCCTGCGTTGGTTGTTTTAGATATTATGCTTCCTGATATTGATGGGGTGGAATTGTGCCTTAATATTAGAAAAATATCAAATTGTCCAGTTTTATTCATCAGTTGTAAATCCAGTGATATCGATAAAGTTCTGGCACTTTCGGCAGGAGGAGACGATTATTTAACAAAACCATTTTCTACTCTTGAACTTGTTGCGAGGATAAAAGCGCACTTAAGAAGAAATCGCATGAGCGAAAATAATAGTAGCAATGATGCCATAAAATACGATGGGTTAGAGCTTCATCTAAATACCCATGAAGTCTTTCTCAATGAAAAACTGATTTCTTTGTCTGCAAAAGAGTTTGAAATTCTTTCATTGCTGATGAAGGACCCAAAAAGAATTCATACAGTAGAACAGCTCTATGAAACAGTATGGAAAGAAAATGTACTAGAAGGAGACTCCAGGACTATTATTGTCTATATCGGAAACATAAGAAAAAAGATCGAACCCGATCCTTCTAATCCAAAATATGTCCTCACCATACGCGGTGTAGGCTATAAATTTAATCACAATTTAAGTAACAGTTGACAAGTAACATCTCTTTATCTTTATCTTCAAGTCTCAACTAAGATAATTAGATTCATAATCCTTCACATAGGTAGATTCTGAATCTGCATCCTGAAATTCTAACTCCAATTTGCGTATGACTTTCCTAATAATGTCTTGAGTCTTTTTGTCTACTTTTATATATAAATTTTTATCATTACTCTCCATTTTCATTTTCCTCTACCTCTCCTATCTAACATATATATTCTATATAATTGGAAATTATCCTCCTATTTTTTTCTTTTATTTTCGACATTTTTTACGACAAGGAAAATTCGAACATATGTTTACTTTTTTCCAATTTATGATATAATATTCTTTATAAGAATACAGATGGAGGTATTAACATGAAATCTGAGCTGTCTAAAAGAGAAAAACAAATCCTTGAATATATGAAAACCGAAATTATGAAGAAGGGCTACCCCCCTACCGTTAGAGAGATGTGCACCTCTTTGGGTATTAAATCCACATCCACTGCTCACAAAGATTTAGAAAACCTTGAAAAGAAAGGATTTATTAGAAAAGATCCTTCTAAACCTCGAGCGATAGAAGTATTAGGCTCAACGACTTATCCTACAAACGAAGAACATTTCTACCAACAAGATATCGTCTCAATGATTGAAAAAAACAATGTCATTGATATCCCTCTTGTTGGAAGAATTGCCGCAGGGGAACCCATCTTAGCAGATCAAAATATTGAAGATACTTTTCCTGTGCCCACAAGTTTTTTGGGCCACGGCAATCATTTTATGCTAACCGTCAAAGGAGACAGTATGATTGAAGCAGGCATATTTGATGGAGATCTGATTTTAGTTGAGCAACACCATACCGCTAACAACGGCGATATGGTCGTGGCTATGATTGATGGCTTCGAATCTGAAGCGACTGTTAAAACCTTTTATAAAGAAAAAGGCCATATCCGTTTGCAACCTGAGAATGCTTCTATGGCCCCTATTATTGTAAGAGATGCCAAGATTCTTGGTCTGGTTAAAGGCGTATTCAGAAAGCTACAATAAATATTTTTTGCCTTATAGTGAAATAATAATTTAAGAAAGGAAGTTGTTTAAATGAATCCGGACAAATTATTCATACTTTGGACAACCGACGATAAAGAAACAGCTGAAAACATGATTTTGATGTATGCTTTGAAGTCTAATCTAAATAATTGGTGGAAAGAGTGCCATCTGGTGACATGGGGTCCTTCCAACAAGTTATTTATTACTGACCCTGAAATTCAAGTAATGGTCAATCAGATCCAAGAAACAGGCGTAAAACTATTTGCCTGTAGAAAATGTGCAGAGAGTTATGGAATCGTTGACAAACTGGAAGCTTTAAATGCAGAAGTTATCTTCATGGGGGAACCCCTAACCAAGTGTCTACAAGATTCCAGTTGGAGAGTCCTTACCATCTAATTGCGATTAACAAAAAAAATTATATCTTTTGATATAATTTTTTTATTAGTACAACCTTAAATACCTATCTTTATTTCTTTTTCAGTGGTCTTTACCAAGTACTTGAGAAATCCCTCTCTCAAATCTTCTCTCCTTAGGGCAAACTCGACTGTGGCTTCTAAGAAACCCTGTTTATCTCCAACATCATATCTTCTTCCTTCAAAATTATAAGCATACATGGCTTCCTTTTTTGCTAACTCTTTTAAAGCATCTGTTAACTGAATCTCTCCACCCTTTCCTGGTGGCGTATTTTTTAGTATTTCAAATATGGCTGGGTTAATGATATACCGCCCAAGAATGGCCACTTTGGAAGGCGCATCTTCTATAGCTGGCTTTTCCACCAAACCTTTGACTTTATATACACCATTCTCAATATACATTCCATCAACAATACCATATTTACAAACATCTTCTTCAGGAACTTCTTGAACCCCTAAAATGGATGTCTTGTACTGATTATAGACTTCGATCATTTGTTTTAAACACGGCCGATCTGCATAGACAATATCATCCCCTAAGAGTACTGCGAAAGGCTCATTTCCAATAAAGCTCTTGGCACAGAAAATAGCATGTCCCAAGCCCTTCGGCTCTTTTTGACGAATATAATGAATATTCACCATATCCGAAATCCTTCTGACTTCCTTCAACAGCTCATACTTCCCTTTTGCTTCTAACTCCAACTCCAACTCAATGGATCTGTCAAAATGGTCTTCTATGCTCTTTTTATTTCTTCCCGTAATAATGAGTATTTCCTCTATACCAGATGCCACCGCTTCTTCAATAATATACTGTAAACTGGGTTTATCCACAATGGGCAACATCTCTTTTGGTTGCGCTTTTGTAGCAGGCAGAAATCGTGTTCCCAGCCCTGCCGCCGGTATAATCGCTTTCCTAACTTTCATTCTAAAACCTCCCTTATTTTAATATAAATTGACACTTTATACCCCATAACCTTCGGGATTATTCTTCTGCCATTTCCATGAATCTCTACACATAGCTTCTAGATCACTTTTAGCTTTCCAACCCAACTCTTTATAAGCTTTGGTTGGGTCCGCGTAACATTTATCAATATCTCCTGGTCTTCTATCCACTAAAACATAAGGTATCTTTTGCCCCGTTGCTTTTTCAAAGCTATTCACAACGTCCAAAACACTATATCCAATACCCGTACCCAGATTATAGGTCTCGACACCTGTTATAGCCATAGTCTTTTCCAATGCTTTCAAATGTCCTTGAGCTAGATCCACCACATGAATATAATCCCTGACTCCTGTTCCATCATGAGTATCATAATCACTGCCAAAGATGCTTAATTTTTCTCTTTTACCTACCGCTACTTGGGTGATAAAAGGCATTAGATTATTGGGGATGCCATTGGGATCTTCTCCAATTTTACCACTTTCATGAGCCCCAATAGGATTAAAATATCTCAACAACGCGATATGCCAATCCTTATGGGAAGCATAGACATCCCTTAATATTTCTTCTATCATCCATTTCGTACGGCCATAGGGATTTGATGTGCTAAGTGGAGCATCCTCTTTTATGGGAACACTTTTAGGATTTCCATATACCGTAGCCGACGAACTGAATACAATTGTCTTAACATTGTATTTTTCCATTATCTCACATAGATTCAGAGTCCCTGTAATATTATTATGGTAATATTTTAGAGGCATGGTTACAGACTCGCCTACAGCCTTAAGCCCTGCAAAATGTATCACCGCTTCTATTTCCCCTGACATGAAAACTTTCTCCAAAGCATGGGCATTCAAAAGATCCACCTGGTAAAAATCAAACGCCTTACCGGTGATTTCCTCTATTCTTTTCAAAGCATCCGGCTTGCTATTAGAAAAGTTGTCTACGACTACGATTTCATATCCTGTATTTAACAATGCTACACATGTATGACTACCGATATATCCGGCCCCTCCTGTTACTAAAATCGCCATAGGACTCCCCCTTTTTTCTCAATTTTTCGCATAGTATTCTTGATACCAATCAACGAACTTCCCTAATCCGTCTTCTATACTTGTAGCGGGTCTAAAATTGATTCTTTTTTCTAAATCGGATATATCTGCATAGGTCTTCAAAACATCTCCAGGCTGCATGGGCATATAAGTCTTTTGGGCCTTTTTTCCTATTTTATCCTCCAGTATCGAAATAAATACTTCTAATGAAACGGGTTGGTTGTTGCCTATGTTAAATATTTTATAGGGAGCAAAACTGCTACTCATATCCCCTTGTACCTCACTCCAAGTTTCATCAACTTTTGGTGGTAATGGAATAAGCTTAATAATTCCCTGAACAATATCTTCTATATAGGTGAAATCTCGTTCCATCTTTCCATAATTATAGACAGGGATGGGCTTATCTTCTGTTATGTTTTTGGCGAATGAAAAATAGGCCATATCTGGTCTTCCCCAAGGGCCATAAACTGTAAAAAATCTCAAACCTGTTGTGGGTATCCCATATAAATGAGCATAGGCATGGGCCATTAATTCATTTGACTTCTTTGTAGCTGCATATAGGCTCACGGGATGATCCACATTATGATGGGTCGAAAAGGGCACAACTTTATTTCCACCATAAACAGAACTTGAAGAAGCATAGATCAAATGTTTCACTGGATTATGTCTGCAAGCTTCAAGAATATTCATAAATCCCATGAGATTTGAATCCACATAGGTATAGGGATTCGTGATGCTGTATCGCACTCCCGCTTGAGCAGCCAAGTTTATAACACACTCAAACTTACCCTTTTTAAATAAGGAATCTATTGTCTCTTTATCCTTCAAGTCCCCATGATGAAAAGAAAAAGTGTCAATTCCCCTTAAGCACTCCAAACGGCTTTCCTTGAGCTTTACATCATAGTAATCATTCATATTATCAATTCCTACCACTTGAAATCCTTTAGAAAGCAATGAATGACTCAAATGAAATCCTATAAACCCTGCCGCCCCAGTAATCAATATCGCCATACCAACACCCCTATCTCAATTCTTTAATTCTTCTATTTCTTCTTCTTTTCTTCCTTAATTTTTAATTCTTTTTTGTTTATTTTTTTTTGTTTATTTTCTAATTCTTAATTCTTAACTCTTAATTCTTGAAGCCCTAACCAGAATCTCTGATTCTGATGTAGGTCTCATACAAGTGGAACTTTCTAATCTACGATTAGTTAAAGTTGCCATTCGCTCCGTGGAAACTCTCCAATCTTTGATTGGAAAAGAGTTTTTCAGTTAATTGCCCTTCCTACTCCCTTGTCCCACTCCAAAATATTGAAATCCCTGTTTTTCCATTGAATCTCTTCTGTAAATATTTCTTAGGTCAAAGAAATAAGGGTGCTTTAACAAACTTTTAACTCTTTCCATATCCAAGTTTCTAAACTGATTCCATTCAGTAATAATAACTATGGCATCACTGTCTTTCATGGTCTCATACTCATTTTCACAATATGTAATTTTGTCTTCAATACTCTTCAATCGCCATTTTGCTTCATCATAGGCAATGGGGTCATACACTCTAAACTTAGCACCTCCCTGGGCCAATTCATTTAAAATGGTAATGGAAGGCGCCTCCCTCATATCATTAGTGTTTGGTTTAAATGAAAGACCTAAAATAGCCAATTGTTTTCCCTCTAAACCCTTCATTTCTCTTTCTATTTTGTCTACCATAAGCTTTTTTTGGTACTCATTGGCCTTTACTGTTTGTTCAATCAAAGTGATAGGGGCCCCATATTTTTTACCTGTCTCCGCCAAAGCCAATGTGTCCTTGGGGAAACAACTTCCACCATAACCAGGCCCTGGGTGTAAGAATTTTGGGCTGATTCTACCATCCCTTCCCATGGCCTTTGCCACATCTTGAACATTGGCACCTACTTTTTCACAAAGATTGGCGATTTCATTAATATAGGTGATTTTCATGGCCAAGAATGCATTGGATGAATACTTGATCATTTCTGCTGTTTCAATATTTGTTTCAAGAAAAGGTGTTTCATTTAAATAAAGCACATTATAGACACGCTTCATCATCTCAATTGCTTTATCCGTTTCGGCACCTATAACAATCCGATCTGGATGAGTAAAATCATATACCGCAGAGCCTTCTCTTAAAAACTCAGGATTCGAAACCACATCAAAATCATAAACCGCTTTTCTCTTTTCTAATTCCTCTTGAACCCATCCTTTAACCCTTTGGCCTGTCCCAATAGGAACTGTACTCTTATCTACAATGACTTTGTAGCCATTCATATGTCTGCCAATATCTCTTGCAACTGCTTCAATGTACTGTAAGTCTGCACTCCCATCATCCGCTGGTGGTGTCCCTACGGCAATAAACAACACCTCAGATGTTTCAACAGTATCTTTCATATCTGTTGTAAAATGCAACCTTTTATAATATACATTTCTCTCTACGATGGGCTCTAACCCTGGCTCATGGATGGGTATAATACCCTCATTGATCGCCTTGATTTTCTTACTGTCATTGTCCACACAAATCACATTTAGCCCAAAATCTGATAAACAGGTTCCCGTTACCAACCCCACATAACCTGTCCCTATAACACCTATTCTTTTCACTGAAAATCCCCCTATTCATCTGCTCCTTTTAATGGTACATCTTTTGATAATATTTCACATAATCTCCCAATATAATATGCTCAATCCAATCAGGGTGATTCAAATACCATTCAATAGTCTCTTTCATGCCTTGCTCAAAAGTATAAGAAGGTTCCCAGTCCAATTGAGTGGTTATTTTAGTATTATCAATGGCATATCTTTTATCATGTCCGGGTCTGTCCTTGACGTATTTGATTAAGTCTTCTGACTTTCCCAGAGTTTTAATAATCAGCTTCACAATTTCAATATTGGCCTTTTCATTATTTCCACCAATATTATATACCTCTCCATCCACGCCTTTATGTAAAACTGTATCAATGGCAGAACAGTGATCCGTCACATGTAACCAATCCCTAACTTGCATACCATCTCCATAGACAGGAAGTTCCTTTTCCTCAAGGCAATTATTAATCATGAGGGGTATCAATTTTTCAGGAAACTGAAAGGGTCCATAGTTGTTACTACATCGTGTGATGTTTACAGGCATGCCAAAAGTTTCGTGATACGCTCTTACAACCATATCGGCACTTGCCTTTGACGCAGAATATGGACTGTTGGGCATAAGGGGCATGGTCTCAACAAATAGTCCTGTTTCCCCCAAAGCCCCATACACCTCATCTGTAGATACCTGAAGAAACTTCACTCCTGGTTTGTATGTCTTGCAATATTTATCATTGGGATGGGCTTTCCAATGCTTCTTTGCCACATCCAGCAACACCTGTGTCCCAATAACATTTGTTAATAAAAATATTTCCGGTTCTTCAATACTTCTATCCACATGGGACTCTGCTGCAAAATTTACCACAGAAGTTATCTCGTATGTCTTAAAGATCTCATCCATCTTTTCTTTATCTCGAATATCCGCCTTGATAAATACATAGCGACCCTTATCTGTGATTTCCTTTAGATTCTCTAAATTCCCTGCATATGTAAGTGCATCCACATTAATTATCCTATAGCTGGGATGATGTGCTAACATGAGCTTTACAAAATTGCATCCAATGAAGCCTGCACCCCCTGTAACTAAAACTGTTTTCATTTCATAAAACCCTCTCTCATATTAATTCACCCTTTTCCTCCACATACCGCTTCAAACTCTACTTATTATATCACAATTGCATTTTACTCTTCATAACAACTCATCTTTTTCATATAAAACCATTCGACATAACTTCCCTATACGCCTTATCCCGTGCTATTCTTTATTCATCAATGAAAGAATTGACTCCCTCAAGGATGAGTTCATCTTGATTTTTCTATGGTATATTGTCTTTTTTTAAATAAGTCAATGTCATAGAGTGTCCCATTCGCATCATACGAGGTTTTTCCTAATCGCCCATCATAGTAGACACTTGCAATAGGTGCTCTCCAATCCACAACTAATGGGGATTCCATTGTTTCGTCAAATAAAGAAACTTTACCAATGTAAAGTTCTTCAGATTTTTCTTTATCCAGGTGCTGAATATCTATACGTACAAAATATGGTTTTCCCCTTGACCTTATTAGCAAATCAAAGTTTTTTTCTAACTATTACAGCTTCACTCATATTATCTACAACACTTATTATAATTTCAATTCTATTGTAATATATTTATCAGATATCAGCAATTATAGTGATAGAAAATAATTTTTTTACTAATCGCATCAACAGTCCGGCTGTTTCCCGGCCCAAACAAAAGAGGAGCTTATCAATATCCCCTAGAATATAACACATTTCCTGTTGTAAAAACTTCCTGCAACATGCGCTATTATCTCTAGCATATGGGTTGCCCAGCTCCTGAATGTAAAGAAAACGAATGGAAAATGATGTAGATTATTGATGAATTATACATTATACTGTAGGTAAGGACGAACCTCATTTTATTATAAGGAGTGTTGTTTTGTGGGAACAAGAACAAACAACAAAGAAAATAATGGCATGTCTTTCTTTTCAAAGAAACTTTATAGTGATAATACATGCAGCGCCAAATGGCAGGCATTAAAAATAACGAGTATTTATTTCATCCTCGGCTGTACATGGATTTTATCATCGGATAAATTTGTTGAACTAACGGTTCAGGACCATGACAGTATCTTCTTTATTAACATTATCAAGGGCTGGATTTATGTATCTGTTACTTCCATTCTAATTTTTATGCTTATCTATTACTCTATGCAAAGAGTTATTTCAACAAAAGATAAAATCGAGAAAATGAATCACGAATTAGAGGAAAAAATCCAGGAACGCACCAGGCAAAATGCATTGTTCATATCGATGATGGAAGATCTCAAGGAAAAAGAAAGATTACTGGTTGAATCCCAAACCATCGCTTTAATTGGAAGCTATCAAATTGACTTGAAAACAAAAACCTGGAAGGGATCTCCTCAGATCCATAATATCCTTAAGATTGATGCATCTTATCCTAATTCATTAGAAAAACTTGCTGATTTTATTCATCAAGATTCTTTGATGGATTTCTTAGCCTATCACAATGAAGTCGTCCTTGGTAACAAACGATTCGACCATGAATGCAAAATTCGCCTTCATGATGGAACCGAAAATCGGGACAATACAAGATATTACTAAACGAAAAAAGGCAGATGAGGAAATCTTATACCTAAGCTACCATGATAAATTAACCGGCCTATATAATCGAAGGTTCTGTGAAAAAAAAATCAAGAAAATAGATAAAGGATCCAATCTTCCCATTACCATCATTGTAGGAGATGTCAATGGTTTGAAACTTGTTAATGATGCATTTGGTCATGACAAAGGAGATGAACTTCTTGAAAAAGCAGCGGAGGCCATTCAAAAAGCCTGCAGAGAAGAGGATATCGCTGCACGCTGGGGAGGCGATGAATTCGTTATCCTTATGACAAGAACAAGTACACAAGAAGCTGAATTTATTATTCAAAAGATCAAAGATATATATTCCAATGAATACGTCAGTGCATTAAGTGTCAACATCTCATTTGGATGGAAAACAAAAAACAGTCAAAAGGAGAATATATTAAAAGTTCTAAAAGACGCTGAGGACTATATGTATAAGCATAAGATTATAGAGAATGAAGCCATGAGAGGAAATGCTATCAATACAATCATAAATACCCTCCATGAAAAAAATGCAAGAGAGGAGCTTCATTCTAAAAGAGTTAGTGAGATATGCCAAAGAATAGGACAAGCCTTGGGTTTGTCAGAAATTGAGATTGGTAAACTCAAAGTCGCAGGACTCCTTCATGATATCGGTAAAATCGGAATAAATGAAAGTATTTTCAATAAGTGTGGAAAACTTACCAAAACCGAGTGGAATGAACTGAAGAAGCATTCAGAGATTGGTTATAGGATACTAAGCTCCACCAACGAAATGATAGAATTAGCTCACGGTATTTTATCCCACCACGAAAGATGGGATGGGACTGGCTATCCCTCAGGTCTAAAAGAAGAAAACATCCCCAGGTTATCTAGATTCATCACGCTGGCTGATAGTTATGATGCCATGATTAGTGAACGTCCTTACCGAAAAGCCTTAAAAGAAGAACAAGTATTGAATGAAATCCGTAAAAATGCAGGAACACAATTTGACCCCCAGATTGCAAGGATATTTGTCGAAAAGGTTTTATTTAAAACATGGTAAAAACTCTTTTTTTACTTTTGGCATGTTGTTTCCTCCCTCCGGTCTATCCATGAGTCAATTATATTACCAAAATTACTAATCAGAGTGATATACCCTTATGCAAATTAGTATTATGATTAGTTTGTAGCATTTAATCTCGAGTAAACAAATATGTTTATTTGATTTTATTTATTCAAAATATTTAACCTGATGAGGAGGTCCCTAAAGTATGAATTCTATGGAAAGAGTGTCTTTAGCATTACAGCATAAAGAAGCTGACCGAGTGCCAGTTTACCCATTATTAAATAGCGTGTCAAGAAAAGCCTTGGGCATTACTTATGAAGAGTGGTCAAAAGATACTAAAAAATGCGCTGAATCCATCATTAAAGCCACTGAAGAAATTGAAGCAGATTGTATCTGCACTTTGGTTGATTTAACAGTTGAAGCAGCCGACTGGGGGCAAGAAGTTATCTATCATGATGACCTTGCAGCCAATCCAAACTTAGATAATAGATATATCAAAAGCGCAGAAGAATATGACAAGATTGGCATCATCAATCCACGAGAAACGCCCAGAATGAAGGAACACATTGAATTAGCAAGATTGCTTTATGAATCAAAGGGTCAAGAAATGCCCATTATTGGATTTGTATTTGGCCCTCTTGGTATCCTTAGCATGATGCGTGGACAAGAAGAAATGTTTATGGACTTAATCAGGTGCCCCGATAAAATGCAAGTGGCGCTTCGAAATATTACCGAAACATTAAAAGAGTTTTGTGCTGCATTGATCGAATCAGGATGCCATGCCATCATGTTTGATACTCTATATGCCTCAAAAACCATAATGAGTGCAAAAATGTGGGATGCTAATGAAGGCATCTACATGGAAGAACTCTCGGATTTTGTAAGAGAAAAAGGCGCCATGGTTATGCTGCACAACTGTGGAGCGGGCATCTATTTTAAAGAGCAGATAAAAAGAATGGACCCCATTGCTATCTCCTATCAGCACATCCCTTTTGATTGCACTGATATGGCTGATGTAAAGGAAAAATATGGAGATCAGGTCACTTTGATTGGACATATAGAACCTGGCTTTCTATTCTCAGCCACGGAAGAAGAACTAAGAGCTATGTGCCGAGAGCAAATAGATGCATACAAAAAAGGCGGGGGTTTTATTCTTGCTACAGGGTGTGAATATCCAGCATTAATGGATTTTGACTATGCAAAGATCATCGTAGAAGAAGCCAAGAACTATGGTAAATATGATTAAAATGTAATCCTTACCCCTCTATAATTAAATGTGGGTTTTGTTAAACAAAACCCACATTTATTATCTCCCAAAATCCTAACCGCAAGAACTGTCTCTTTGGTTTTGTTACCCCGATTGTTTTGTTCTCGGTTGGTTGCTGAAGCGTGAAACTTCAAAGCTACACGCTTCAGCAATCACCCGTAAAGCGTAAAATATGAGGGGGAATATCATTTACCAAAATTTATTGCTTGAATTTTAATTCCTAAATATCGAGGATACCGAGATTATCCATATGCTATTCATGCTTTAATTCTTTGCTGATCCATTCTAAGCCTAATTTTTTCAACCTAGACTCTGAAATGGCTCCAGTAATGGGATCTCTCCCTGCATATTCATAATATAATTTTTTTGCCTTTTCAAAATCTTCTTTATTTATAGCAAATCCAGTTGAAGGCCCACTATTTTCCAATGGTTGATATAACTTCTCTGGCAGAATATCATGGGAGGGGTCAAATCCTTCTCGTAGATTAAAAGCATGAAACAATTGGATCTTCCGTTCTCCAATCAACATTAGTTCATAAAGATTTGTCCGCCAACCCGTTGCGGCATTTATAAAATCAACAAGATCATCTAAATCAAGTACTGTCACCAAACCAAAAATGAATTGACATATTGAAAAAGAATCGACTATACCGTAGCTACATTGTGTGAACCAAAATAATTTACTCTTTTGGTCATTCAATTCACTCATATCTTCGGTATTTTCGAACCCCAGCGATTTCATGCGATATGGTAAATCTTCGTTCGAGATGATAGCATCGTGCTCTGAAGATATATGGTCTGGTCCTCCTGATAGGCAAGCGTACGCTAAAGAAAGAGAAGCTTTTACCTGTGGCATATGTGCAGGAAATTCCTTTCCTTTTACGTGTACCGCAAGTTTCTTTGCTTCAACACCCCATATGTCAGCAAGTCTAGCTGTGCCCTCGGCCAATAGATCTCCAAAGCCTTCTCTCTTCGCTGTCATCTCCGCAAGTTTTATCACAACATCAGCATCACCGAAATTGATTGGAATTCCACCGGTATCATTCAAAGAAATGATTCCCTTCTCATAGCACTCCATTACAAAACCGATTGTTCCACCAAATGAAATGGTATCCATCGCATATTTACTGCACAGTTCATTAATTTTACTGATTCCAATAAGATTATCAATTTCTAAGTTCGAACCAAACATTGCAGCAGACTCATATTCTGGCCCACCATATTTAGGGTCTACGTAGGGTGCTTCAAGAACTTCTACAACCCGTTTACAACTTTGCGCACATCCCCAGCATGTGCCATTCCTCTTAAGAATAGATTTTTTTAAAGCTTTAGAATTAATTTTTTCGACATTATGAAATATTCCGGAAGACCAATTTTTTGTTGGCACTCCGCCAATTGGTGCGAGCCATTCAAAATTCTGATTTGTGCCTAATTCTTTGAAGGCTGCAGGCCCGGGATTTTCTTTTACTGCTTTGACTACTTTCTGAGCTATGGCAGTTATGCCTTCATGATTAAAAAACTGTGGTTTTTTATTGCCTCTAACAGCAATACCTTTAAGATTCTTTGAGCCCATTACTGCGCCCATTCCGTTTCTCCCATTAAAATGACTTAATTCATTTGATATACATGCATATTTGACTAAATTCTCTCCGGCTTGCCCTATTAAAGCTACACGAACCTTATCATCTCCTAGTTCTCGCCTTATTTTATCTTGTGCTTCTCCTGTTTCCGTTCCCCATATAAAAGTCGCATCTCTTAATTCGTACTCATCGTCATGTATCCAAAGATAGGTGGGTTTCTTCGCTATGCCTTTTATAATAATCGCATCAAAGCCTGCAAATTTAAGTTCTGGTGCCCAATAGCCGCCTGCTTCACTGCTTGCGATCGTATTTGTCAAGGGGGATTTTGATGTAACGCAATGTCTCGACGCACCACTTACAGCAGCACCTGTAGTCGGTGAAATAGAAAACACTAACACATTGTTTTCGCTAAGTGAATCTACATTTGCTTTCATTTCTTTCAGCAGATAATACCCTCCCAGACAACTGCCACCGATGTATTTTCTATAAAATCTCTCATTCGGTTCTTCTACCCTAAACTTGGAACTTGTTAAATCAACATGGAGTATTTTACCCGTACAACCGTACATAAATTACCTCCTATTTCATAAATGAAGAAAACTTCATCCTCCTGAACTAATTGGAATAACTTTTATAATATCATTTTCTTCAAGTAGCTTATTAGTTGATAATAAAACTTTACTAGTTTCATCAACATTAACTACTATCATAAAGTTTTCATGAATACCATACTGCTTTTTAATATACTGCTTTATTTCATTAATTCCATCAGATGGACACTGTGAGACAATGATTGAATCATTTTTCACCCCAGTTATATCAACAAAATAACCATGATATTCTAAAACAATCTTAATTAATTTATTCATGTATATACCCATTTTATCTACTTTCAGCGATCCCTTTCTATTAAAGATTACTTTGGTCTTACGGCAGAGTCGCGAACAATCAAACTGGGTTGGATTATGATGTCTTCTGTTTTACTTTCAGGTTTATCCTGATTACCTTTCAAATGCTTCTCTTCAATTCTTTTCATTAAAAGTTTACATGTTTCTGAAGCGAGTTGATCTACTGGCACCGATACTGTTGTAAGTCTAGGATACGAGGCTTCGGTAAAAGGCATGCCATCATAACCGATAATTGAAATATCTTCTGGGATTTTATAACCAAGGTCATAAATGCCTCTCATTGCTCCAAATGCAACTATATCATAATAAGCATAGATAGCTGTGATATCCTGAGCCTGCCTGACTAATGTTTGCGCTGCGCGAATCCCAGACTTATAGTCGCTGCCATCAGCTCGTATTATGTTTTCTGGTTTTGGTGTTACCCCATTATCTTCAAGTGCTTTTATGTAACCCCTTCTCTGTTCTAACGAATGGGATAGTTCAACATTTCGATCAATGTACCCAATTGAGCGATGTCCAAGGCTTATTAAGTATTTAACTACATCGTAGGAACCCTTAAAGTTATCAACTCTAACAGTATCAACATCAAAGCCATCGATAACACGATCCACTATAACAAGTGGTATTCCCATGCTCTGGATTTCTCTCATCTTCTCAACATTTGAAGACGTTGGTATCGCAATAATTGCATCCATTTTTTTTGTTAGCATTGTATTAAATGAGGCTTCCTCTAAGATGCTATCTTGAGACGTACTACATATTATTAGATTATACCCAGAGCTAAATAGTATTTTCTCTACCGTTTCAGTAAAAATGGCAAAGGTTTCATTTGATATGCTTGGTAGTATCAAGCCGATCGTATGCGTTTTTTTATTTCTTAAGCTTCCTACTAATCGATTTGGGTAATAACCTAACTCTTTGATAGTTTGGTTGACTCTTTGTGTAAGTTCATCACCTACATATCGTGTCTGGTTAATAACATGTGATACAGTAGCAATTGACACATCTGCTTTTTTTGCTACATCTATAATAGTTACTGAACGATTTCGTTTTTCCATATCTTCCCCTTAACCATAACAAGTTTAACATTTATATTATCATCAAACAAAATGATATCCGCATCTTTACCAATCATAATGCTACCCTTATACTTATCTACTTTTAAGGTACGTGCTGGCACAATCGTAAGCATCCTAACCGCCTCGACTAAAGGAACATCAGCTAGTTTTGTCATTGTTCTAATCAGTCGATCTGTAGTGCTTACACTCCCGCCAAAACTTTTGCGCCCTGGCATATATGCCACACCATCTTCAATCTCAACTTTTTGTCCTGTATCTGAACTACCAATGATACTATCTGTAACGTCAGTTCCAGCAGCTCTCATAGAATCCGTTACCAAACAAATTCGATCAGCTCCCTTCGTTTTATATATTAGTTTAAGTAGACTTGGTGGCAAGTGTTTCCCATCAGCGATTATTTCAACGGTTAAATCATCTAGTAACAATCCTGATTCCGATACACCTAAATGAATTAAGGCGTTCTTGCGTGTTATTCGTGACATGCCATTAAAGAAATGTGTTAATGTACTAAACCCATTTTCACAGGCACGAACAACCTCTTCGTAAACCGCGTTTGAGTGACCAATTGATGCTATTATACCATTTTTGTGCATCCAGCGACCCATTTCTAAAGCCCCCGGTATTTCTGGAGCAACTGTCCAGCGAACTATTGAAGGGCAATACTCAAATATTCTCTTATATTCATTCGAATCGATATGTTTTAAATGTCTTTTGTCTTGAGCCCCGCTCTGTTCTGGTGAAAAATAGGGGCCTTCGACGTGAATCCCAATTATATTGGGCATATTCTCCGTGATCTTCATAGCTTCTTCTATGTTTCTTAGGCTATCAAAAAGCTCTTTCTCGTGACTTGATAAAGTAGTGGGGACGATTGATGTAGTCCCATATTTCATATGCGTTCTTGAAGCAGTACATACTGCCTCAATACTGTTATCCATGAAATCGGAATTTCCAGCACCATGAGTATGAATGTCAATAAACCCCGGTGACAGATACCAACCTTTAGCATCAATAATAATATCAGTTGATTGTTTATCAAATATATCATTTTCAAATACTAAAGAAATCTTATCATTCTCTACAATAACGCCTCCTGTAATAATACGGTTCAACATGATTATCTTTGCATTTATAAAAATAGTACGCATCTAAACCCAACCCCTCTTTCAAAAAGAATCCGCTGAAATGTTACTTGAACTCCAATAAAGCAGCAGAATCATCATCCAAGAATAACTTCGAACATTTATGAAGCCGTAATATGCTTGCTGGGCAGTCTAATGAAATTGGTCCCTCTAGACATTCTTTTACAATTTTAGATTTTGTCACCCCAGGAACAGTACCAAAAACGTAAGGGGCTAATAATAAACCAGGAATTGTAATCGTAATAGCACTTTTGGGAACTTCATCAATGTTTTTAAACCATCCGTCATTTACTTGCTGCTCCCTACATGTGTCATCTAGATATGGATTAACTTTTACAAGCTTAGGATAGAT
>JADQBM010000125.1 GCA_016278615.1 Clostridia bacterium
AACCTTAAAACGAAGATTTTGGAACAAAATCCTCCACAACTGTTATCTGTTATCTCTTATCTGTCTTTTATATTTCTCCCCTGTCCCCTGTCACCTTTAATCTTTTATCTCTTTTCTTTAATCTCTATCTTTTATCTATTATCTGTTATCTGTTATCTTTCTTTTAATCTCGCTTGGGCTGCCGCTATTCGAGCAATAGGAACTCTATAGGGTGAGCAGGATACATAATCCAATCCTATGGATTGACAGAAATTTATAGAACGAGGATCGCCACCATGTTCGCCACATATTCCCAGCTTTATGTCCGGACGAGCACTTCTTCCTAAATCTACTGCCATTTTTATTAATTTTCCTACCCCAGCCTCATCAATGGTTTGGAATGGATCTGATTCAAGGATTCTATTGATTTTATAATCTTTAATAAATTTTCCTGAGTCGTCTCTTGAGAAACCATAGGTCATTTGAGTCAAATCATTGGTTCCAAATGAGAAAAATTCCGCTTGCTGGGCTATTTCATCTGCAGTTAATGCAGCTCTTGGCACTTCAATCATAGTTCCAATTTTGAACAAAACATTTGTATCAAACTCTCTCAATACTCCAATAGCGGTTTCATGAACCATCTTCTTTACATATTCAAACTCTTTACCTGAACCAATTAAAGGGATCATAATTTCAGGTATAACATCCATATTTTCTTCACTTTTAACTTCAATAGCTGCTAAAATAATGGCTCTTGTTTGCATCTCATATATTTCAGGGTACGTAACAGCTAATCTGCAACCCCTATGTCCTAACATTGGATTAAACTCTTTAAGATCTTCAATTTTATCTTTTAATTTTTTATAATCCATCTTAATCTGACTGGATAAAGTTCTAATTTCTTCATCTTTATGAGGAAGAAATTCATGAAGTGGCGGATCTAACAGCCTAATGGTAACAGGGCGTATCCCCATTTCTTTGAAAATGCCTTTGAAATCTTCTTTTTGATAAGCTAATAGACTCTCCAAAGCCTCCTGGCGTTCTTCTTTATTCCCTGCTACAATCATCTTCCTGACCATGGGAATGCGTTCCTCTTCAAAAAACATATGTTCCGTTCTACATAATCCAATCCCTTCAGCACCAAATTTTACAGCAATTGAGGCATCTTTGGGATTATCTGCATTTGCTCGAATTTTCAGAGTTCGTATTTCATCTGACCACTTCATCAACACGGCAAAATCACCTGATAATTCTGGATCCATTGTTTTAATGAAGTCTTTATAGACCATTCCAGTGTTGCCATCCAAGGATAAATATTGCCCTTCTCCATAGCTTTCAGAATTGATATAGAGCATCTTTTCACTTTCTTCCACTCTTATGTCTGAACATCCAGAAACACAACATTTTCCCATACCTCTTGCAACAACTGCTGCATGAGAGGTCATTCCACCCCTTGCGGTTAGGATGCCTTCCGAAGCGATCATGCCTTCAATATCTTCTGGAGAAGTTTCTAATCTTACCAAAATAACTTTCTCACCATTTTTTCGAGCTTCAACCGCATCTTCAGCTGTAAAGTAGATGAGTCCAGAAGCTGCTCCAGGTGAAGCCGGTAACCCTTGGGCTATGCTTTGTGCATTCATGAGTTCTTTAGAATCAAATGTTGGATGTAGCAATTGATCTATTTGTGCAGGCTCTATTCGTGACACCGCTGTTTTTTTATCAATAATTTCTTCGCTAACCATATCCACAGCTACTTTAATGGCCGCCTCTGCGGATCTTTTACCATTTCTAGTCTGTAGCATAAAGAGTTTACCACGTTCTATGGTAAATTCAATATCTTGCATATCTTTATAATGGTTCTCAAGTAGGTTTGCAATATTTTTAAATTGGTTATAAATTTCAGGCATTGTCTTTTCCAACTGAGAAATTGGCAAAGGCGTTCGAATACCAGCCACTACATCTTCACCTTGTGCATTTATTAAAAACTCTCCAAATAAATCCTTTTTCCCAGTTATAGGACTACGGGTAAATGCCACTCCAGTCCCTGATGTACTCCCCATATTTCCAAATACCATTGATTGAACATTTACAGCGGTACCTAAATCAGATGGAATGTGATTGAGCTGTCTGTAAATATGAGCTCTTGGGTTATTCCAAGAATCAAATACAGCTTCAACAGCCATTAATAATTGTTTCTTTGTCTCTTGTGGAAAATCTTTTTGGGTTTCTTGTTTCACCAATCTTTTATATTCTTCAATGACGGCTTTTATGTCCTCAGAAGTCAAATCTATATCTGAAAGAAGTCCTTTTTGAGATTTTTTTATTTCTAAAATCCTATCGAATTTATGCTTGGGAATATCCAAAACAACATCTGAAAACATCTGTATGAATCGTCTATAACTATCAAATGCAAATCTTTCATTTTCTGTCAACTTTGCAAGCCCCACAACACTTTCATCGTTAAGACCCAAATTTAATATGGTATCCATCATGCCAGGCATCGAAACCACTGCTCCGGAACGAACTGAAACAAGCAAGGGGTTTTGGGGATCTCCAAATTTTTTTCGGGTGCTTTCTTCAAGTATCTTTAAATAATCCGATATTTGTTTTGTAATGTCCTGGGAAATCTCCTGTGATTCGGAATAATATCGATTACAAGCCTCTGCAGTAATCGTAAACCCTAAAGGAACAGGAAGGCCAATCTTTGTCATTTCAGCTAAATTGGCTCCCTTGCCTCCTAAAAGGCTTTTCATCTCTTTATTTCCTTCATTAAAGGAATAAACATATTTTTTTTGCAACGATATTCCTCCTATCTGAATCTCATTATTTCAAAAATGATACTTGCCGTTTCTTCTACAGCTTTTGTAGACACATCAATAACTGGACACCCTACTTTCTTCATGATTTCCTCTGAATAATCCAATTCTTTCAAGATTCTTTCCATGCTTGCATAGTTTGCATCATTATTTAACCCCAGTGCTTTTAATCTCTCCTGACGGATTTCATTAAGCTTAATAGGATTTGTAGTTAAACCAATAATTTTCTTTTTGTCTATTTTATACAATTCTTCTGAGACAGGCACTTCAGGTACCAAAGGAACATTAGCAGCCTTTATATTTTTATGCGCCAAATACATACACAAAGGTGTTTTAGACGTTCTTGAGACACCAACAATCACTACATCTGCCTCGCGGATTCCTCTGACATTTTTTCCATCATCGTACTTAACAGCAAATTCAATAGCTTCTACTTTTCTGAAATACTTGTCATCTAATTTTCTAATAAGACCCGGTTCGTTTGCAGGCTCCTGTTTAAATAATGAAGAGAAAATATCTACTACCCCTGACATAACATCTATGGTAGGTATTTGATACTCTTGAGATACCTCTAATAGTTTTTCACGAAGAGAGGGTACCACAATTGTAAAAACAATGATTGCTTTTTCCTTTGAAGCATCCGTTACAATATCCTCAATCTGTTGCCCATTGGATATATAAGAATATCTTTTAACCTGATGGGAAACATCCTTAAACTGGCTGACAGCCGCTTTAACAATCTGGTCTGCTGTCTCACCAATAGAATCTGATACAACATATATATTATACATACCTCATCCTCCTAAATTTTCATCCTTGCAAGATCCACCAATAATCTGGTAATATTGGTTTTTGACACTTTTCCGGTTATCTTAAGGTGCTTTTTATCATCAAGAATGACTTCTTCAACTACCGGAAGACTATCTACTTCATGTTCTATAATTTTAATAGCAGCTTCTAAAGCTGTATCCGTATCTTGAATTGTAATTACATTTGGCATACGGGTCATAATCATTCCTACCGGTACCTTATTCATATCCGTACCACCCATGATGTTTTTTAATAAATCCTTTCTAGATATGACACCTCCCAGATATCCGTTAGTGAGAACATACAACGCACCCGTATCTTCTAAAAAAAGTGTCACAATCGCATCATATAAGGATGATTGTTCTTCCACTACTGTGGGCAAGGATTTTATATCAGATACACTTATTTTTTTAATCTTTACGGATATCATTTCTGCTTCTGAATTTCCTGAATAATAATACCCCACTTTAGGCCTTGCATCAAAAATACCAATCATAGATAGAACAGAGAGGTCTGTTCTCAGCGTAGACCGGGTCATATTCATTTTTTTTGCAATTTGATCACTGGTTATGGGTTGATTTTTTTTAACGATGTCTATGATTTCTTTTTGTCTATTGGTTAATTCTATGTGAATCACCCCTTTCAATACACATTACACTTAAATATGTCATAGTATTTGTGATTTATGATATATTATATAATGTATTTAAGTAAATGTTAATACAAAAATTAAAAAAAGAAAGATTTCGCGATGCAAAATCTTTCTTTAATTCTATTCGTGCTATTAATACATGATCACTTTAAAACGTAATTTTTTCTTCAATATATCCTTTTAATTCTGAAATAGGCAGTCGGATTTGTTCCATGGAGTCTCTTTCTCTGATGGTAACCGTTTGATCTTCAACAGAATCAAAATCATAAGTAATACAAAATGGCGTTCCAATTTCATCTTGCCTTCTGTATCTTTTCCCTATACTGCCTGTTAAATCATAGTCCACCATGAAATCCTTAGATAATTCTTGGTATACCTTCTCTGCTTCGTCATTTAATTTTTTTGTCAAAGGTAAGACAGCTACTTTAAAAGGTGCAATGGCTGGATGAAATCTCAAAACGATTCTTTCCGTGCCCCCTTCAAGGCTTTCTTCTTCATAAGCATCCAATAATAAAGCCAATGTTACTCGATCAGCTCCTAAAGAGGGTTCAATACAATAGGGAACATATTTTTCATTGGTTATGAGGTCATGATAAGAAAGATCCTGGCCTGAATGCTCCATGTGTTGTTTTAAATCAAAATCTGTTCGATCTGCAATCCCCCAAAGCTCGCCCCAACCAAAAGGAAATTTGTATTCAATGTCTGTAGTCGCATTGCTATAATGGGATAGTTCTTCAGAATCATGGTCCCGAAGTCGGATATTTTCTTCTTTCATATTTAAAGAATAAAGCCAATTCACACAGAAATCTTTCCAATAATTAAACCATTCTAAATCTTCCCCCGGTTTACAGAAAAATTCCAATTCCATCTGTTCAAATTCCCTAGTTCTAAATGTAAAATTTCCTGGGGTGATTTCATTTCGAAAAGATTTTCCAATTTGTCCAATACCAAAAGGAATCTTCTTTCTGGTTGTTCTTGCAACATTTTTGAAATTGACAAATATCCCTTGGGCTGTTTCAGGTCTTAAAAAAATTTCTGCTTTAGAGTCATCGGTAACGCCTTGAAAAGTTTTAAACATGAGATTGAATTGTCTAATTTGAGTAAAATCGGTGGCATTACAATCAGGGCATTGAATTTGTTGTGCCTCTATGTATTCTTCCAATTTGTCATTTGCCCAACCATCAACTCCAATGGTCGCATCCTCAATTTTTAAAAGATAAGCCTCAACTAATTTATCTGCTCTGAATCTTGATTTGCATTTCTTGCAGTCAATCAAGGGGTCGTTAAAGCCGCCTACATGCCCAGAAGCTACCCATGTTTTGGGATTCATTAAAATGGCTGAGTCTAACCCAACATTATACTTTGATTCTTGAATAAATTTCTTCCACCAAGCTTTTTTAATATTGTTTTTTAGTTGCACACCTAATGGCCCGTAATCCCAAGTATTTGCTAATCCCCCATAGATTTCAGATCCAGCAAAAATAAATCCTCTGGATTTACACAATGCGGAAACTCTTTCCATAACATTCTCATTACTCATGGTTACATCTCCTTTAATAAATGGTTTATACTTTTTGGTTCACAAAAAAGCCCTTCATCCCTATGAAAGGGACGAAAGACTCATTTCCGCGGTTCCACCCTAATTGATACAAATTGTATCCACTTAATTAGTAATGCTCAAGAGCTCCTCTTGTTAGGGTTCATATCGGTTCACAGCAACCCGACTCTCTAAAATGAATATCCTTAACCATCCTCTCCATCAAAGCATTTATTGAATTTTATTCATTATTTTAACACGAGGTCATAAGCTTGTAAAGCAATTCTTATTCTTCTTCGTCATCTTCTAATTCTTCATTTTTTTTAGATGACTTTTTCTCTTTCTTTTCATTCATTTTGTTTTTTACATTTCCAAATGCATCTTCAGACTTTTTTCTAACATCGTCCATCACTTCATCGGCTTTACTTTTCAAATTATCAAATTTGCCATTTGTCATTTCAGTAAAATCCACTACTTCTCCATTGTCTTTGATGACTTCTATTTTGCATTTGGATACCAATGCAGCTGCCATTCCTGCTATTGCTGCCCAAGGCGCAAGAGCAAAGCCTATAACTCCAGCATTTACGGGAACGTTCAAAATAATTTCATCATCTTTTTTAAAGATAATTTTTGATACATTTCCTTTTTCAACGAATTTTTTGAGTTTTTCAAGAACATCGTTTTTCTCACTACCAAATTTAAATTTGCTTTTTGTGTCAATTGTTTCTTCTATGTATATGATTGCATCCACCACATTACCATCTGTATTTTCTAAAGCTTCCTTTGCCTCTTTGTAACTTACACCTGTACGGTCTTTCACCAATTCGATTTTTTCTAAAGATATACTCAAAATCAACACCACCTTTTCATTATTTAAGAACCAACATACTTTTAATCACTAATACTACATGCATTTATAAAATCAATACTCTTCATCTTCTCTAAATCCAAATGATATTCTAGGTATCGTTTCATAAAAGCATTTAATAATTCAATCACCTTGTCATCAATAAATAATTTCTCAAGCTTTTTGATTGGATTATTAATAATGTAGTTCATTACTTCAATTATACTATGACTTAGATTATAAATCAACATGTTATTGTTATAACATTCTTTACATATAAGCCCTCCCTCTTCAATACTAAAACTAACACCTATTTCTTTATTGCCACATCTAACGCATTCATTTAATTGAGGAATCATTCCCAAATGAATAAGAGATTTAATCTCGTAGGCTCTAATGATGGGCAAATACTTTTTGTTCCTGTTTTCAATTATTTCCAAAAAATCAACAAGTAATTCAAATAAATAGGGATCTCGCTGATTTTCTGCTAAAATTCTTTCTGTGAACTCTAAAATATAAGAGCAGTAAGCATACTTTTCAATATTTTCTCCAATTTTATAAAAACTTTTAATGGTCTCTCCATAATTTATATTGAAAATTCCCTTTCCCTTATATAAGGTATACTTCCCATAACTAAAGGGATGCAGAATGGCTGAAGACTTACTTTTCATATGATACGTGGTATTTGAACCCGCACTAATTTTACCAAGTTTCTCAGTAAAAAGCACTACGATCCTTCGATCCTCTCCTGTTTTTATCTGCTTCAAAACGATGCCTTCGGTACTTATCATTTAATTCACCTATTATAATAACCAAAGTTTTTTAAAATCGTATTATTCTCTCTCCAATTTTCTCGTACCTTCACGAAAAGCTCCAAATAAACTTTTGCCCCAAAAAGGCCTTCTATTTCCAGTCTTGAACTTTTTCCTATGCCTTTAAGTTTCCTTCCTTCTTTTCCAATAATAATCCCTTTGTGTGATTTCTTTTCACAGTAAATTTCTGCTTTTATGCTGATAAGATCATTTACATCGGTTATTGAAAGGATATCGATTGCAATTCCATGGGGAATCTCATCCTCTAAATAAAGCAATGTTTTTTCTCTAATAATTTCACTAATCAAAAGCCTTTCATGTTGGTCTGTTATAATATCTTTGGGAAAAAATGCTGGACCTTCAGGGAGTATTTCCTTTATTTTGGTTAATAAAACGTCAATATTCTTGCTATTAATTGCAGAAATTCCGTAGATTTCATCAAAAACTTTAAGATTGTCATAATCTTCATAGATTTTCCGAAAGTGATTGGGTTCTATTTTATCTATTTTATTAATTATAAGAAATTTTGGTGTCTTCACGCCTTCAATTAATTTCAATATATATTCATTTCCGGGTCCAAAATCTGCCCTTTCATCTAAAATAAAAAGAATAATATCCACTTCACTTAAAGTTCTCACAGCCGCATCCGTCATGAATTCGCCTAATTTATTTTTCGGTTTATGGATACCCGGTGTGTCAATGAAAACCATTTGAGCATCATCGGTTGTATAGACACCTCTTATGACATTTCTGGTGGTTTGTGGTTTGTCAGACATGATTGCAATCTTTTCACCTAAAATCGCATTCATCAAAGTAGATTTACCTACATTAGGTCGCCCCACAATACCAATAAAGCCTGATTTATAACTCATGTTTTTCTCCTCTGTATTTCATATTATTTAAGATTTAGGATTTAGGATTTAAGATTGAAGGATGAAATTTGCAAAAAACAAATTTCTATATTCATTAATTTAAAATAAAGATTTTGGAACAAAATCTTTCCTCAAATCTTAAATCTTAAATCCTAAATCTTAAATGTCTTGTCTTCTTTATAGCCTAAACCCTTCTGGTAACAACTCTGTTATGGTATACGTCTTCAATTCTTTGTTTTTATTCATGAGTATTATCTTAATATCATTCCCAAACTCAAAAATAAATTGTCTGCAAATCCCACATGGAAAAGAAGGAATATTCTCATCACTTCCTGCAATGGCAATGGCCTCAAAATCTTTATATCCTTGTGAAATCGCTTTAACCAGAGCAGTCCGTTCTCCACAAATGGTGGCACCGTAGGATGAATTCTCGATATTGCATCCTGTGAAGACTTCTCCTGATTTCGTGAGAACAGCTGCACCTATTTTATAATTCGAATAGGGGGAATAAGAATACGCCATGGCTTCTACAGCTTTTTCATACAATTCTAACTCTTTCATTTAATCACCTTTCTCTTCCTTTTTATGGGAGTCAATGATATTATTCTCATAAGCGTCTAACTTTCCACTGTAATCAGGAGAAAGAATACCCCCACTGACAATAAGTTTTATAGCTGTGTCTACTGACATTCTAAGATAAGTAATATCGTTTTTAGGTATCATAACAAACATCCCCGATGTGGGATTTGGTGTCGTTGGCACAAAGATACTGAGTAATTTTTTCTTTACAACCCCTTCAACAACCGCCGGAGCAGCTGAGGTTATAAATCCAATGGTGTATATCCCTTTTGAAGGGTACTCAATCAAGACTGCACTCTTAAATGCCTTCCTTTTTTTTTGATAAAACAAAGTATCTCTTAGCTGTTTAATAGAAGTGTATATCACATTTGCAATGGGAATTGCAAGAACCGCATTTTCCATTTTACTAATGATTCTTTTGCCTATATAGTTTGTAGCCAAAAAACCGGTAATGAATATCAATATTGCAGTGAGCACAAGACCCAATCCCATAAAACTCTTTCCTGTAATAGCTTGTACTGGCGTTCTAAAAAGAGAATCTAATTTTAATACAAACCATGCAATAATTGAAATGGTCACCACAAGTGGTATCAATATAGATAGTCCCGTAATAAATAATTTTCTTACCTTTTTCATATATTTATTAAACCTTCCCCAAGTTGCATTTTGTCCATCACGTTTTCTTCTTTTTCCCTCATAATCGTTTTTTCTTCTTTATTTATATGGTCATAACCAAGCAAGTGAAAAATACTGTGTACCGTAAGATAAATAATTTCTCTCCCTTTAGAATGTCCAAATTCAAGAGCTTGTTCCATAGCCTTATCCAAAGATATGACCACATCACCCAGACATATATAAGGATCATTAAAATTAATTTCATCTATTTTCTCATACTGAGGAAAGGACAACACATCTGTAATTTCATTTTTATTTCTATATTGTGCATTTAAACTTTTGATTTCCTCATTACTAACAAAGGAAATGCTAATTTCTATATTTTCGCCATTATAGCCTTCTTCTTTTAAGCATAATTCAACCGCTTCTTCTATTTGTTTCATCAATTGACTGTCTATGACTGATTCATCATTTAAAACTATCTGCATCTTTTTACTCCTCATCTCTTATTATATATGATTCGTATGCATTAATAATTTTCTGTACCAATTGATGTCTAACAATATCGCTTTCTCGCAAAAATGAGAAAGCAATCCCATCAATTCCTTGAAGTATTTTTATAACCTCTTTTAAGCCTGAATCTTTTCCCTTTGGTAAATCAATCTGTGTAATATCGCCTGTCACCACAACCTTTGATCCCAGACCCAATCTTGTTAGAAACATTTTCATTTGTTCCTTGGTTGTGTTTTGGGCTTCATCTAATATGATAAATGAATTGTCTAAAGTTCGACCTCTCATGTAGGCTAAAGGAACGATTTCAATCATTTCCCGCTCTTTATACCTTGCGACGCTTTCTTGTCCCCAGATGTCAAATAAAGCATCATATAGGGGTCTTAAATAGGGGTCTACCTTTTCTTGCAAATCACCTGGAAGAAAACCCAATCGTTCTCCTGCTTCTACCGCAGGCCTTGTTAAAATAATTTTACTGACTTCTTTATTTTTAAATGCATTTACAGCCATTGCAATGGCCAAATAGGTTTTTCCTGTGCCTGCTGGACCTACACCAAAAGTGATATCGTTTTTTCTCATGCAATCCGTATAATGCTTCTGCCCTAATGTTTTGGGACGAATACTTTTTCCTTGAAAAGTAACACCGATGATGTCTTTATTCATATTGTTATCTGAATAGGAGACATCTTCCTTTTCAAGCTTAATCACATAATTTACCTTTTGTGTATCAAGAGTTTCACCCGATTTTATGATTTTTCGCAACTCCAATAGGATCTTTTCTACTCTAGTTGCATCTTTGCCTTTAACAATGACTTCATCTTCTCGTTGAATAATATCTACATTAAAATTTTCATTAATAATCTTCATGTTCTTATCTAAACTTCCGAATAATTCTGTTGTTTCAAGGGTGTCATCAATTTTTATTCGAATTTCTCCATGATTTTCTGTATTCTCCAAAGATACCCTCCTTCTATAACTTAAAACGGACCCCTTAATCTAAAAAATTGGAATCATCTTTTCTTCTCGACCAATCTGTTCTAATGACTCTATGATTACACTTATCTTTATTATATTTCTTTCTTCCTCATACATCAAATCTTTATTTAATATTTCTGCATCTTTAGGAAGATTTTTCTTGATATACTCATTGACTTTTAAAGCAATACTGTTTTCGATTTCTTCTTCATTCTTTGGTCGATATGCCACATCTATCTCACCATATTCGATTAAGCATACTTTCATTGGAAATGGAATCATTATATCAAATACTGGAGAATCCTTGCGATTGTAATGACTATATAAAATATTACTATTGCCAGACTCAACATCTAATGTTCCTATCTTGAGCCTTAATCCATAACTTCTTTTTCCTGTTTCATTTTTTATTATCTCCGTTTTTTCTTCAGTAATGTTAATTCTGTAAATAATTTTTGCATAAACCTCTCCAAGAGAATGCACATATTTTATTTCTCCCGTTTCCTCATCTGAAACCATTCCTGTAATAAGTAAATCTCCTTCTCTTACAAATTCTCCTTTTTCAACCATGGCTGTTCCGTATTTCGTTATAACTTCTTCAATATATCCTTTTTTTTGCGCAACAATATCGCAGGGAATATCGTAGGAAATAATCTCTGGAGGATTTGTCTTTTCTGCAATTTCAATAACCATTTTATTTCCGATATAATGAATGCCTATCCAAGCTAAATCTTCATATTGCATATACAAGTATTCTTTCATATCATCAAGGTTTTCATTTTTTTTATTGCCCTCCATTACGCCTATTTCCATAAGTGAAGAACGAAAATCAGTTTCATCAATGGCATCAATTCCTTTTATATCTATTTCTGTGATAAACAATGATTGATAATACATGAGATAAAGAAAAATGAGAAGCCCTATTATAAATCCCTTTTTTTGCATGGCCTCTCTTTTTAAATTGGGTAACCCCATATTTTTCAGCGAAGTAATTCGATATTGATTGCTATATTTTTTTTTCATTAATGCATGATATTTTTTTTCTGACACCATACATTCTATTGTCAATTCATCCTTTTTTTTAATTTCACCTAATGGGATTCCATTTTTCAAACAATCCGATAGGAATTGGTTTATCTTTATCCCTTCTACCCGTATCTTATGAGAACCCTTTATGAAAAATTTTGAAAACACCGACACCTAATCACCCTTCTTATTTGAAAAGAATTCTACTGAGATAATTTTCCCCGTCACAATCAAACGATGATCTGTTAAATCTTTAATTTTTATATTTTCACCATTTACTGTCGTAAATCGAGCCCCTGTATCTGCTACTAATCCTTTATCTGTAAAGGAAATAATTCTATTAACATTGTCCAAAATCGCATAATCTCCCGATATAATTACCCGGGGAATATTTATAGAGAAGTCACAGAGCAAATCCATTTCAATATCCATACTTTTTTCTCCCTTGTTATTACTCTATAAATATTATGCAGAATCCCTCTTATAAATGCCAATGTGTTCTTTTGTTCCAAAGATATAATCTAATAATAAGAAAAGGTTCTGACGATTCAAAACCTTTTCAAACCAAATCATGTAAATTGAGTTGTTTTGTTGATTCACTCCGCTATTGTACTCTCTTTTTTTGTAAGGATTTTATAAGATTGGATAATAAGAATAACCGCAAGAATCAATAATAAAATTGCAATGATTACAAGGAGGAAGTTTCCAGTAGCAATATTGTCTCTTATTAAGAATCCCAAAGCAGTTAAAGTGACCAAAAACATGAGAACCATAGGAATAATAATCATACTATTAGCCTTTTTAATATGTTTCAGATAGGCTGCTACTGCTAATAGCGATAAGGCGGCCAGCAATTGATTGGATGAACCAAAGATTGGCCAAACCTTGGCATACCCCATAAAACCTAATCCTCCCCCAAGAAGAACCGTCACAGTTGTGGCAAAGTATTTGTTTGCAAAAAATGAAGTTGGTGCCTCCTCTTCTTTATTTGTAAAGAATTCCTGAACTAAAAACCTACCCAACCTTGCTGTGGTATCCAAAGTTGTTAAAGCAAAAGCAGATATTGCTAAAGAGACAAACGAGCTTCCAATGGTATAATCCACTCCAAAAGTCGTCATGAATGTACCAACACCATTGGCAAATATATTAATGGGTGATCCAAGTTCAGCGGCTTTGTCTGCAGTAATAAATGCTATAGAGATAAGTGCTATGGTTGCGAGAACTCCTTCAATCAGCATAGACCCATAGCCAATCTTTTTGGCATCCCTTTCATTATCTATTTGCTTTGAGGTTGTTCCTGAAGCGACTAAGGAATGAAAACCGGATATGGCACCACAAGCAACTGTAACAAAAAGCATAGGGAACAAGAATTGACCATTGACAGAAAACCCTGTAAAAGCTGGTATTTCAAAAGCAGGTCTATAGAGAAGTAATCCTATAACCCCTCCTGCCATCATGGCATATAGAAGATAAGAGTTTAAATAATCTCTCGGCTGCAACAGAATCCACACTGGAGTCACTGCAGCAATTAGAATATATGCCATTAATAGCACCATCCAAATTTCTTTTGATAACACTATTGGAAAGGCGCTTCCAAACCAAATTCCCACAAATAGCAAGATGACTCCAACTATTGTTGCTATACCAATAGAGATTCCTTTTTTGTTCACTGCAATTCCAAAGAAAATTGCCAGCACAATAAAGTAAACGGATGTTGTGGCAACTGCACCATTACTTGCAAAGGTAGCTGCAACGATATTGTTAAATGCGGCGATAACCAATACAAGCGTTAACCATGCAAAAATAACAAATAATTTTTGTCCAGAGGAGCCGATGTTCTTATTGATGATTTCCCCAATAGATTTACCATCATGTCTCATAGATGCAAAAAGGGACCCAAAATCATGTACCCCTCCAAAAAAGATACTTCCTATAACAATCCAGAGTGCTACAGGTACCCAGCCAAAAAAAGCAGCACTTATGGGTCCCACTATAGGGCCTGCCCCTGCTATGGAAGCAAAATGATGTCCTAATACCACATAGTATTTGGTCGGTACATAATCGATCCCGTCTTTTAGTCTGTGGGATGGTGCTGAAATCGATATATCAATTCCCCATTTTTTTGCCAACCAAGCCCCATATGTAGCATACGCAATAATAAAGATAATAATAACACTGATAATCAATAATAGTCCATTCATTACATTTTTTCCTCCTTAAATGAACTTCTTAGGATTAAAAAATAAAATCATAAACTTTTTTTAATCGTTCGCCCCCTTTGCTGGTATAGATTTTCTCTGAACTCAGGTCCACAAGAACAAAGCGAATCTTAGCCCAACCTTTAAAATTGAATAAAAACGATTTGCTATAGCGGTATTTTTTAAGCATTGAAATCGTATGATCATCATCAATGTTTTCAGCTATGATAATACAAGTAAAGAGTGTAGACATGTGTTCAGAAGTTGGTTCTACAATATCCAATAATGCATCCTCAAGAATGTGAGTTAAATGATTGAAATGACTTAAACCCATATCAGGAACATATGTAAAAAAGCAATATTCATTATTTTCCATTCCATCAAGTACAATTTTTTTTGAAGCAAAATATTTTTCGCTACGCTCATGGAATTCCGCAAGATAGTCAAAATTATAATCTTTCAGACTATAATTTTCACGAATATCAAAATGATGGTGGAATTTTTTCATAATATTCTGCATATATGTTTCATACTTCATCCAATAATTCCTCTCATATATAAATAGTCAATATTTTTCAATATATGCATGTCATCCATATATATCCAATATTGACTATAATGTACCACTTTAGTATTTTTTAATCAACTGGTTTGCCTTGGAAATCATTCCAAAAATTATGCCAAAAAGCAATAAAAAATGACCCGTATATACGAGTCATTCTAAAATACTATTTACAATTTTTCTGACGAGATTTCCATCTGCCTTACCTTTTACTTTAGGCATTACAGCTCCCATTAATTTGCCCATATCTTTCTTATCTTGTACACATATTTCACGTGCAGTCTCAAGGATAAGTTGTCTTACTTCTTCTTCGGAGAACTGTTCAGGCATGTATTCCATAAGAATATCTATTTCAGCTTCATATTCTTCAACTAAGTCTGCTCTCTCTCCTTTTTTAAAATCTTCTATAGCATCTTTTCGCATCTTAACTTGTTTTGTAATCACATCCAATATACCATCATCATTTAATTCTTTCCTATTGTCAACTTCATATTGTTTAATGGCTGCTCTTACCATGTTAACTGCGTTTTTACGTAAACTATCCTTATTTTTTAAGGCATTCTTAAAATCAGAGCTAAGCCTGTCTTTCATAGACATAGTCTTACACCTCATTCATTAAAACTTTTTTGCCTTCTTTCTTGCTGCTTCGGATTTTTTCTTTCTTTTCACACTGGGTTTCTCATAGTGTTCTCTCTTTCTTAGTTCAGACATTACACCATCTTTTGCACAAGAGCGCTTAAATCTCTTTAATGCACTTTCCAGAGTTTCATTATCTCTTACTATTATTTGTGCCATATTTTATCCCTCCCTCCGTACAGTGAATATTCTGCCATCATTACTATCTTATCAGAAAGTTAATATAGCAGATAATATTATACATCATTATAGAAAAATAATCAATATCAACCTGGGGGCCACTGCATTTTTCTTTTGCCTAACAAATGAAAATGCAAGTGTTTAACGGTCTGAAGTCCGTCTTCACCACAATTATTTACTACTCGGTATCCATTTTCTAATCCGAGAAGGGATGCAATTTCCTTTATTTTATATAATAGTTCTCCTAAAAGAACGCTGTCTTTTTTGGTTACATGATCCATTGATTCCATATGTATCTTCGGGATAATTAGAACATGAACTGGCGCCATAGGGTTAACATCCTTAAAAGCAATCATATTCTCATCTTCATATATGATATCCGAAGGAATTTCTTTTATAGCAATTTTACAAAAAATGCAGTCAGTCACTTTCTCACCTCCCAAAATAAATATATATTGAGTATAACATATTATTATGATTTTTAAAATTTTTTTTCAATCTTCCCTATCAAGCCATCTTTATAGGTATTTGTAATGTAGACCTCTGCAAATTCATCTGTTAAATCTCCGTCGTTTTCACAATATACTTTTAGATAATTATTTGAGAGACCTTCATAAAACCCTGTTTTCTTATCTTTTATTTCAAACAACACTTCTGCACGGCTTCCAATGAATTGTTTCAGGTAGTTCTGAGATACTCTTTCTGAAATCTCCGTAAGCAATCCGCTTCTCTTATTCTTTAATGAAGGATCCACCTGATCATCCATGTCCGCAGCTTTTGTTCCTTTTCTTTTGGAATATTTAAAAACATGGACTTTCCCAAACCCTATTTTTTCAATAAATGAACAAGTCTCTTCAAAGTCTTTTTGAGTCTCACCGGGAAAACCCACAATAATATCCGTTGTGATATTGATGTCATGCCTTCTTTTTCGTAGTTTTTGTACAATGAGCTCAAATTCACCCGTGGTGTACTTTCGATTCATTAATTTCAAAATTTTATCGCTTCCACTTTGTAGGGATAAATGAATATGAGAACACAATTTTGAAAATGATATAAGCTTATCCATGAATATGTCGTCTATTACTGCAGGCTCTATAGAACTAAGGCGTATTCTAAATTTGCCCCTTATATCATTGATGCTTTCTGCAATATCTAATAAAGACCCTTTGCCTAAATCCACCCCATAAAGGGCTGCATTAATACCTGTAATAACAAGCTCTTTATATCCGTTGGCAATGAGCATTTCAGCTTCTTTGATAATATCCTCTGCTTTCCTGCTTCGGATATTGCCTCTTGCATAAGGAATAATACAATAGGAGCAAAATTGATTGCACCCTTCCTGAATCTTGATATAAGCCCGTGTTCGAGTATCCATTGATGTAATTGGCATCTCTTCATAATTATCAATGTCCTCATATTTTTTTATTATCACGGACTTTTCTTTATCTTTCAATGCCTCTACATACTCTACTATCCGACTTTTTTCATTAATGCCCACCACCAAATTAACATCCTCAAGGGCTTCAATCTCTTCTGGACTTACCTGAGCATAGCATCCTGTTACAATCACATAGCTTTTTGGATTAAGCCGTTTTACACGTCTTATATATTGTCGTGATTTACGATCAGACAAATTGGTAACAGTACAGGTATTTATGACATAAACATCTGCTACTTCATTCTCCTGAACAATTTCATATTGATTTTGAATAAATTTTTCTTTAATTGCCTGTGTTTCATATTGATTCACTTTGCAACCCAAAGTATAAAAAGCAACTTTCTTCATGAAATCAACCTTCCAATTCATATAAAACCATTGCTAACGCTGCCTCCCCGGCAGTTTCTGTTCTTAATATGGTCTTTCCCAAAGAAACCGAGACTGCACCATGATCAATGATCTTAACAACTTCTTCTTCCGAAAAGCCACCTTCAGGCCCTACGATAATAGCCATTTTTTTAATTCCATTTTGTTTTCTTAAAACTTCCTTCATATATGTGCGCTTCTCATCCTCATATAATAAGAGCACCAACTCTTTATCCTGAATTTCTTGTAACATTTCATCAAAAGAAAGGGGTTTTCCTACCTTTGGAACAATCCCCCTTTTACTTTGTTTAGAAGCGCCATAGGATATCTTTTGCCAACGCTCTACCTTTTTATTAAAATTCCCTTTATCCTGTACAATTGTTCTTTCAGTAAACACGGGGATAATATTCGAGGCGCCTAACTCGACAGATTTTTGCACTATGGTCTCCATTTTACTTTGTTTAGGAACACTTTGATATAAAGTAATGTTTAATAAAGGTTCTCGTTGAAAATGATTCTTTTCCAATATAATTGCTTCCACAAAATCTTGAGATATATCAGATATTTGTGCTAAATACTCATAAGTTTCTCCATCTGAAATTTCAATTGTTTCCTTTGTCTTTAGTCTTAAAACTTTCGAAATATGACGCACATCTTCTCTATCCGAAATGACAATGGTAGTGTCTTTTATATTACTTTTTTCCACAAAAAAACGATTCATATCTTTATCCTAAGTATTGAGCTGCTGCAGCTATCCAATCTCCCTTTCTAATGATTTTTAAAATATTAAAGCCATTACTTTTTAAAGCTGATATTACAATATCTTCTTTTTCTATTAATATACCCGAAACGATAAATATTTTACGACCTTTAAGGGTATTATGTATGTCTTTTGAAAGAGAGACAATAATTTCTGCCATAATATTTGCTACTACAATATCCGCTTTCTCATCCATATTCTTGGTTAAATCACCCTGCATGATATGTATTTTATCAGATAACTTATTTTTTTCAACATTCTCTTTAGAAATATCTACTGCTGTTTGATCTATATCGATGCCAACGACTGATTGCGCCCCTAATTTAGCTGCAGCTATGGACAAAACCCCTGAACCACATCCAACATCCAACACTTCCGTCTTTTCATCTATATAGCTTTCCAGCAGCTCCATACACATGGCTGTGGTTTCATGTGTCCCAGTTCCAAAAGCCATACCAGGATCAATTTCTATGATGATTTCTTCTTCGTTCTCTTTGTTATAGATCTCCCATTCCGGCTTAATAACAATCCGATCTGTGATTTTTGTGGGTTTAAAATATTTCTTCCAGCTTTCAGTCCATTGCTTCTCATAAACTTGTTCTTGTTTTATTTGAATCTTGAAGCCATTTTCAAAGGCATAATGTTTTAAGCTTTTCATCAGTTCAGGTTCACCGTAATAATCCATTGGTAAATAGAAAATAATTCTGTTTCCAGAATTAACTTCTTCATCACAATAATCCCAATCTTTCTCATCTTCATTGAGAGCTAAGAATTCCAAACTTTCTATTTCAATACTATGAATTCCCATCTCATACAAAGCACCATATACAATATCCACTTGCTCCGCTTCAGGCACCTCAATAATATATTTTTTCCACTCCATTTGAACACCAACCTTTAGAGGATAATTAATAATGAATAATGAATAATGAATAATTATGGTTGATTTTGTTTCACAAAATCTATTTTAATAAAAAATCAAACAACTAAGATAGGATTTTGCATAAAGCAAAATCCCTCCTTCATTATTCATTGTTCATTTTTCATTATTCATTAATGTTTGTTCATTCTTCATTCTTCATTTGCAACTCAACCAAGTTGAGTTGCATTATATTCCTATTAAATCTTTAATGCTTTCCAAAAAGCTTCTTCTTTGTTCGTGGCCATCTGACCCAAAAGAAACAGAAAGTTTTTGTAGTAATTTTTTTTGTTCGCTTGTGAGTTTTTTGGGTATTTCAACGACAACTTTTATATACAAATCACCCATTCTACTACTATTCACATACTTTATGCCTTTACCTTTTATTCTGAAAACAGTTCCAGATTGAGTGCCTGTAGGAATCTTATAGGTAATTTTCCCATCAAGGGTTGGTACTACCAAATCATCTCCTAATGCTGCTTGTGGAAAAGTAATAGGCATTTCAAGTATCAGATCATTGCCCTCTCTTTTAAAAACTTTATGAGGCTGTACTGCAATCACCACATAAAAATCTCCCTTAGGGCCACCATTGAGGCCTGGTTCTCCTTCACCTCTTATGGAAATAACCGATTCACTGTCAACTCCCGCAGGAACTTTTACTGATAAGACAACTTTCTTTTTGACCTTTCCTGAACCATCACAAGATTTACAAGGATGTTCTAAAATGGTTCCTTTTCCTTCACATCGCTCACAAGGTCTAACGTTAATAAACTGACCAAAGGGCGTTCGTTGCTGCGCTCTTATTTCCCCAGTTCCATTACAGGTAGGACAGGTCTTTTTTGAAGTATCCTTTTCAGCGCCCGTGCCGTCGCAACTTTTGCATTCTTCATATCTTGATACCGTAATGTCTTTCTCAGTTCCAAAAGCTGCTTCCTCAAAAGAAATGGTCACCCGTTGCTGCAAATCGGAACCTTTCATAGGTCCATTTCTTCTCCTACTGGACGATGAAAAGCCGCCTCCAAACATATCGAATATATCACTGAAAATGTCTTCAAAGCCACCACCGCCAAAACCAGCTCCGCCACCGAAGCCGCCTGAATTAGGGTCTACACCAGCATGGCCGAATCGATCATATCTTTCTCGTTTTTTAGGATCTGAAAGTATTTCATATGCTTGACTAATTTCTTTGAATTTTTCTTCAGCCTCTTTGTTTCCAGCATTTTTATCTGGATGATATTCATGAGCTTTTTTTCTATAAGCTTTTTTCAACTCTTCAACTGTCGCACCTTGGCTTACGCCCAGCACCTCGTAAAAGTCTTTATTAGACAATTTCTCACCCTCTTTAAGCACCTAGCCACCTAGCAATGCAATATATTTTTTAATAGCTTGAGGCACCATGAAGGTGCCTCTAATTTTTATTTATTTTTCGTCATCGGGTTTTTGTTTTTCTTCATCATCTACAACTTCATAGTCTGCATCCACTACATTTTCATCTTCCGTTTTAGTTTCCTGATTTTCGTCAGGTTGTTGATTTTGTTGAGCGGCTTCTTCATACATTTTTTGAGATATTGCATGGAAAGCAGTTGTTAATTCTTCTGTCTTTGCCTTCATATCTTCAGTATCGTCACTTTCCATGGATTTCTTTAAGTCTTCTAATATTTTTTCTATTTTTTCTTTTTCCGATTGCTCAACTTTATCTCCAAGTTCTTTTAATGCTTTTTCAGTTTCATAAACCAAGGAGTCTGCTTTATTTTTAGCTTCTACAGCTTCTTTTTGCTTCTTATCTTCAGATGCAAACTGCTCTGCTTCCTTAACTTTTTGCTTGATTTCATCATCACTAAGTTTAGAAGATGCTGTTATGGTAATACGTTGCTCTTTCCCTGTTCCTTTATCCTTTGCACTGACATTGACAATACCGTTTGCATCAATATCAAATGTTACCTCTATTTGAGGAACCCCACGAGGTGCAGGCGGGATACCTGTTAATTGAAATCTACCTAATGTAATGTTGTGAGTGGCCATTTCTCTTTCACCCTGTAACACGTGAATATCTACAGCCGTTTGATTATCGGCAGCTGTTGAGAATACTTGACTCTTCTTAGTAGGAATCGTAGTATTTCTTTCAATGAGTTTGGTAAATACAGAACCTAAGGTTTCAATTCCTAAAGAAAGTGGTGTTACATCTAATAGAAGTACGTCTTTTACTTCACCTGTTAAAACGCCTGCCTGAATAGCTGCACCAACAGCTACACACTCATCCGGGTTGACACCTTTATGGGGATCTTTTTGTGTGATTTTTTTAACTGCTGCTTGAACAGCTGGGATTCTAGTAGAACCCCCTACAAGAATAACTCTATCAATATCATTGTTTGAAATATTGGAATCACTTAAAGCTTTCTTCATTGGCTCTATGGTTTTTTCAACCAAATGCCCAGTAAGTTGATCGAATTTAGCTCTTGTAATATCCATATTTAAATGTAAAGGACCTTCTGCAGTAGCTGTAATAAAAGGAAGATTAATACTTGTTGTCTGTGTTGTTGATAATTCTTTTTTTGCTTTTTCTGCAGCTTCTTTTAATCTTTGTAAGGACATCTTATCTTTTCTTAAATCTACTTTATTTTCTTTCAAGAATGATTCTGCGATAAAGTCAATTAATACATCGTCAAAATCATCTCCACCAAGATGGTTATTACCATTTGTAGCCAATACTTCAAAGACACCATCCCCTAATTCAAGAACAGAAACATCAAAAGTTCCTCCCCCTAAATCGTAAACTAAAATTTTCTGATGTTGGTCATCTTTGTCAAGACCATAAGCTAAGGATGCAGCTGTTGGCTCATTAATTATCCTTTTGACATCCAATCCTGCAATTTTTCCGGCATCTTTTGTAGCTTGTCTTTGGCTGTCAGTAAAATACGCAGGCACTGTAATAACAGCTTCTGTTACTTTTTCCCCAAGATAGCTTTCTGCATCTGCCTTTAATTTCATTAATATCATAGCAGAAATGTCTTGTGGCGTATATTGTTTGCCATCAACTTCTATGTTATGATCATCGGATCCCATATGTCTTTTTATGGATGAGATTGTTCTGTCTGGATTTGTTACAGCCTGCCGTTTTGCAGTTTCTCCTACAAGCCTTTCTCCATTTTTGGTGAAACCAACAACTGAAGGTGTGGTTCTGTTTCCTTCTGCATTGGGTATTACCACAGGGTCTCCCCCTTCTAATACAGATACACATGAATTAGTAGTTCCTAAGTCAATTCCTATTACTTTTCCCATTTTATTTTTTCCTCCTTGAAATATAGTTTTCAATTTTATATACCAGTTTTTATAACATAAAACTCTGTTTATTCAGAAACTTTTACCATGCTTGGGCGAATCACTTTTCCATTAAAAGTATACCCTTTCTGAAAGACTTCAATAATCATATTGCTTCCTGCATAATCTACGGATTCTTTCATAACAGCATGATGAAAGTTCGGATCGAATTCGCAATTTTCGGTATCAATTTCTTTTAGATTGTATTTGCATAAAATTTCTGAAAGCTGCTTATAAATCATTTGTATGCCTTCAATCAGTGTTGTTTCGTTGGACTTGTCACTTTCAATGGCTCTTTCAAAATTATCCAATACATTTAGCAACTCAGTTACGATGGTTTCATTGGCATAACTAAATATTTCTTTTTTATCATTTTCAACACGTCGTTTATAGTTTTGGAAATCTGCTGCAAGTCTTAAATACTTCTCATTTATTTCATTCTTTTCTTTCAATAATTCTGCAATACTTTCTTGTTTAACATCTTGAGCTTCATTAATATCTTCATCTGATCCCTCTGGTTTTGATTCTTCCTCTGATTCCATTCCTTCTTCATCCTTATGTGCTTTTTTGTTTTCACCATGTTCATTTAAATTTTTTTCTTTTTTCATAATACACCACCAAACTTTTAGTTATTTAGTTATATTGCTTGTTAATCTTTATCATTTAATTTAAAGGCATTACTGAGATTATCTGTCATATATTCTATGATAGAGGTAATTTTGCTGTACTTCATCCTAGTTGGCCCAATAACACCTAACTTACCTACGGTCTGGCCATTAATACTGTAAGTGGCTGTAATAAGACTGCAGTCCTTCATCTCAGTATCTGGATTCTCTTGGCCAATGGTAATGACGACGCCACTGTCACGATTCATGAGCACTTCTGTTAAATGTTCTTTCTGATTCAACATTTCTAAAAATTCTTTTGCTTTTTCAATATTATAATACTCAGGTAATGAAAAAATATTTGTTAATCCATCCATATACAAATGAACATTCAACATATTTTCTAAAGTTGACAAAAAATTCGGCATGACATTCTTCATGATTCGACCCATGGTTTCTATATCTTCTTCAAAATCTCTTATAATCTCCATTTTAGTAATAGTCGAAAGGGTTTTGCCTTTATAATTATAAGTTAAAACTTTTGATAGTACATTGAGATTTTCTTCAGTATAAGGATTGTCGATTTTTAAAAGCGTGTTATTGACATTGCCCGCTTCTGTAACAATCATTAACATTAAACTGTTTTGATCTACTTGAACCAGTTTGATGTATTTAAGTATATTTTCATCATTTTTAGGCGTTATAGCAAAAGAGGTCAAATTAGTAAGATTCGATAAAATCTTTGAAGCATGCTCAATTGTACTATCCAATTCAACGAGATTATCCATGATCTTTTTTCCAATGATCATTTTTTGTTGGTCATTTAGGACATATTTATCCATAAGACGATCCACATAAAGCCTATATGCCTTATCTGAGGGAATCCTTCCTGCCGAAGTATGGGGTTGTTTTATGTAGCCCAATTCTTCTAAATCTGACATCTCGTTTCGAATGGTTGCAGGACTAATGCCAAGATTGTATTTTTTTGATAGAGTTCTTGACCCTACCGGCTCAGCAGAGTGAATGAAGTCGTCAATAATTGCTTGTAAAATTCTAAGTTTTCGCTCGCTTAAATCCATAACATCACCTACTTGTTAGCACTCTATGTCGTTGAGTGCTAACTTATATTTTTAAATTATCATTTTAGAATAATTTTGTCAATACAATAATTTACAATATCACGAATTCTGACATGATGTGGTTGGAAATATCTATGCCACAATCCGTGAGTTTCATCTGGTTATTGGCTGTTATTTCAATCCAATTCTCCGAAAGTAAATTAGCCATTTCTTCAGGAAATACTTGTTCAATTGAAGAATCAAATCTGCTTTTAAATTCTTCAAGATTGATACCCCGCCTTTTTCTTAAACCAGTGAAAATAAATTCGGAAATATTATCTTTGTTCTGATTGTGGTGAATCCACACTGTATTATCTTCCTTATTATTTGCATTTTGTATATATTTATTTATATCTGTCTCATTGCTAAGTCGGGTATTTCCCAAATAAGAATGAGCTCCTATTCCAATGCCTAAAAATTCTTCCATGGACCAATATTTTAGATTATGACGACATTCAAAACCTGATATAGAAGCATTTGATATCTCATAATGTATATACCCCTTTGATTTTAATTTATTCACCCCATACCAGTACATCTTCCGGTCTTCCTCTTCATCGATTTCATTCCATTCACCTGCATTAAAACGATGGAAAAAAGGTGTGTTTTCCTCAATTTGCAAACTGTAAAATGAAATGTGCTCCGGCTTTAAATCAATGATTTTTTCAACAGTATTTCTCCAATGTGCCATCCTTTGATTTGGAATAGAAAAAATAATATCTAAATTAATATTCTGAAACCCTGCATCTCTGGCTTCATGATAATTTTTATAAAAATCTTCTGAGTTATGGGCTCGTCCTATAAAATTCAACAGCTTTTCATCTAAAGTCTGAACGCCCATACTCATTCTGTTGATCCCTGATGATAAATAAAATGCAAATTTATCTTTATTGAGGGTTTTAGGATTGGCTTCTATTGAAAACTCCAAGTTATCTGATATATGAAAATGCTTATAAATAGCATCTATTACCACTCCCATGGCTTCTTTTGAAAATAAAGAGGGCGTACCTCCTCCAAAAAAAATCGTATCAATGGAGTAATCTTTCAGCTTTTCACTCCATAATTCTATATCCTTAGCCATGGCTTTTGCATAAACCAAAAGAGTTTCGTCACTGTCTTTTTCAAAAGAAAGAAAGTCACAATAATGACATTTTTTTATACAAAATGGAAAGTGTACATATAAACCTAACTTTTTCATCGCTTTTCACCCTCCCCATATCCAATCGCTACCGCCCAAAAAATATAGGAATTTTGTCAACAAAATTCCTAAGTATTTTTCTTAAATTAGAATTTGTAAAACAAATTCTCACCTCAATTATTCATTATTCATTATTCATTGTTCATTATTCATTGTTAATTGTATTTACTTCTTCTCATCATACTTAAGCACGGCGGTAAAGGCCTCTTGTGGCACTTCTACCTCTCCAAATTGTCTCATTCTCTTTTTACCTTCTTTTTGTTTTTCAAGAAGCTTTTTCTTTCTGGATATATCGCCACCGTAACATTTGGCTAAAACATCTTTACGTAACGGTTTGACTGTTTCTCGTGCAACAACTTTGGTCCCTACAGAAGCTTGTATTGGAACCGAAAAATGGTGTCTTGGTATGATCTCTTTAAGCTTTTCACACACAAACTTACCTCGTAGATGTGCTTTGCTTTCATGAACAATCATGGAAAACGCATCTACTAATTCCTTATTCAATAGTATATCTAATTTTACTAATTTAGATTTTTCGTAACCTTTCAACTCATAGTCCAAAGACCCATATCCTCTTGTTTTAGACTTCAATGCATCAAAAAAATCATAAATAACTTCATTTAAAGGCATATTATAATGCAAAACTACTCTTTTGGCATCTAAGTATTCCATATGTCTCATGGTGCCACGTCTTTCCTGGCACAACTCCATAATATTTCCTACGTATTCATTAGGGACCATGATATTTGCTTCAACAATAGGTTCTTCCATATAAGAAATATCCTGTATAGGCGGTAAATTCGAAGGATTTTGAATCATTTCAAAAGTGCCATCTGTTTTACCAATTTTATATATTACACTGGGGGATGTGGTAATGATGGCAAGGTCAAACTCTCTTTCAAGCCTTTCTTGAATGATTTCCATGTGAAGCAACCCTAAAAAACCACATCTGTAACCAAACCCTAAGGCAGTAGATGTCTCGGGTTCAAATACAAAAGCCGCATCATTTACCTGAAGTTTTTCAAGCGCATCTTTGACATTTTCGTATTTTTCGCCTTCTGCCGGATAAATACCACAGAAAACCATGGGAATTACCTTTTTATAACCTGGCAAAGCTTTTTCTGTAGGCTTGTCTGCACCGGTTATGGTATCTCCAACTCTCGCATCAGCCACTTGTTTTATACTTGCAGTAATATAACCAACACTTCCAGCTTCTAAAATCGGTACAGGAATAGGCGCAGGTGCAAATACACCGACTTCTGTAACCTCACATACTTTTTTTGAATTCATCATTTTTATTTGGTCCCCTTTTTTGACGCTTCCATCAAAAATTCGGGTATAAACAATGACACCTTTATAGTTATCATAAAAAGAATCAAAGATAAGTGCTTTGAGTCGATCTTCTGTATTTCCAGTAGGCGCAGGTATTTTTTTTACGATTATTTCTAAAACTTCTTCAATATTGATGCCATTTTTTGCTGAAATTAAAGGTGCATCCTCCGCATCTATTCCCAATATGTCTTCAATCTCTTTTTTTACCTCATCTGGCCTTGCACTTATTAAATCGATTTTATTAATAACCGGAATAATCTCTAACTCTTCCTCTAACGCTAAAAAAACATTTGCCAAAGTTTGAGCTTCAACTCCTTGAGTCGCATCCACTACCAACAAGGCGCCTTCACAGGCCGCTAAACTTCTTGATACTTCATAGTTAAAATCCACATGTCCAGGTGTATCAATAAGATTAAAAATATATTCTTGCCCATCATTTGCTTTATAGACCAACCGTGTGGTCTGAAGCTTTATGGTGATGCCTCTTTCTCTCTCAATATCCATATTATCCAGATACTGTTCTTTCATATCTCTATGGGAAACCAATCCAGTTTTTTCTAATATTCTATCTGCCAACGTTGATTTGCCATGATCGATATGTGCGATAATGCTAAAATTCCTAATGTTTTTCTGCTTCATACCCAAGTGCTTTCCTCCTTTGAAAAGAGACATGTAATACTCTAATTGGTTTTATTTAAGTAAAGTAAACAAATTCAACATATTATAACATACTATAAGGCACATAAAAAGGACTCGAATCAAAATTAAATTTGCCGAGTACCTTTTGGATTAAAATCGTCGGTGGTAAAAAGCAGTTGGATTTTGCGCTTCATCTTATAAAAGAATACTTTCGTTTTTGTAACAGTTGTATCGCTCGCGTTCTCGATGTTTTTCATGACCTCTTTATTATTAATATCTATTTCCTTCCCCAGAAGATAGATTTTTATTATTTCGCTATTGATCCGCTTGCATCCAAGAACCATTTCTCGCTCATAGCCCATCATATTGCTGTACTCGTTATCCACTAATACAATACCTTCAAAAAAAAGAAGAATCAGTAAGAAAACCAATATCTTTTTTCTTCTAAAAACTTTCTTGCTTTTTATTAATTTCTTCTTTTGTTCTAAGCGTCCCATTTTGCGCCACCTTTAGATGTTAAATGATTATATTGTAAGATCCTCAATTACTGCCGAAAGCACTTCAGCAAAACAGTCTGCTGTCTTTAATGCTTCTTTTATATCATTTTGATTATCTCCTAGTTCAAGCAAGATATAATAATCAGAAACATACTCATTGAATTTATAAGGTTTCTCAATAATTCCATTATCTAAACCTGGGTACATTAAGTGACTTTTATATAATAAATAATTTGCAAAGAGCTTTAACTGTTTATAATTATCGTTTCCTGTTCCCACTACAATACAATATTTAGCCGCCTTTGTATTATCTATGATTGTGACATTTTGATTATCCTTTTTATAATCTGCTGCATCTCGATGTAGATCTATTACTATTTTAACCGATTTATTTTTTTCTAATCCGTTCTTTATGGTTTCAAGAGATCTTCTGTAAGATTCATTATAAGAAGGATAATCATGCAATGTTTTCTCATGAATGACTTTTATACCTTTGCTCTCAAGCTGTTGTGCTAATCTTTTGCCAACTTCTCGTACTGTGCCCTTCTCATCTACTGAATGGTAATTGTCTTTTACTACAGGGTTATACGACTCTGTCGCATGGGTATGATAAATATATACAATGGGTTTAGAAGAATCAAAACTTATCTTTTCTGGCATCTCTGCTTTTTCCGAAGAAATAATCTGATAATTGGTCCCTTGATCACTTTCATCGTTTTCTTCTACATCAACTGGTGTTTCTCTTTCAATGTTCTTTCTAATAGGCGCCACATCCGAAGAAGCGGTTATTGTACCATCTCCTAAAATCAACGGATAAATATTTTTAATAATTCTCTCGAAGACATTATCATCACGAACTTCCTTGACTTCAGATCTACTAACTTCATAACCTCTATTTACAACTGGAAATACGTTTTGTATATATTGTTCAAACATGTCATCTTCCCCGTTGGCTTGTACATTGGAATAATCCTCAAGGGACACAGCAGCCAAAAAAAACAAAAAACATGCCATCACTATGAATAAAACTAGGTAAGGAAGATGT
>JADQBM010000027.1 GCA_016278615.1 Clostridia bacterium
CAAATATTAGCAGGAGATACTCCTGATCCAGTTACTTGGATTGATTTCGTTCTTGTAACGCCTGATAACGTAGCAGACTTTCAGTAAATAAATTTTGTTTATGATTTTAATTTATACATATGGGGAAAGAGAGTAATTCTCTTTCCCCATATAATTAAAGATAGGGGCGATGATCATGACAGAAAATAAAAATATTCTGGAAATGAAAAACATAGTTAAAACATTTCCAGGAGTAAAGGCTTTAAAAGGCGTTAATCTGAGTGTAAAGTATGGGGAAATACATGCCTTGATGGGTGAGAATGGCGCTGGAAAATCTACCCTTATGAAGTGTTTAATCGGAATACATCCACCAACATCCGGTGAAATATATTTTGATGGAAAGCTTATTGAAAATTACAACACTGCAGAGGCACTGAGAATAGGAATCTCTATGATACACCAAGAACTCAGCCCAGTAGAGCATCGTTCTATTATGGAAAATATTTGGTTGGGAAGAGAACCTAAGACAAAATTTGGTTTGGTTGATCATAAAAAAATGTATGAGATGACCCTCGAAGTATTAAAAAAAATTGATCTAGAGGAAGACCCTAAAAAATTAATGGTAAATTTGACGGTTGCTAAAATGCAGATGATAGAAATAGCAAAAGCCATTTCCTATAATGCACAGCTGATTGTTATGGATGAACCCACATCTGCACTCACCAATAAAGAAATTAAGCAACTGTTTTCAATAATGAGAAAACTTAAAGAAGAAGGCAAGTCAATCGTTTATATTTCTCATAAATTAGAAGAAATATTTGAAATCACTGATAGAGTAACTGTCTATCGTGACGGAAATTTCATTGGCACTGAAGATACAGATAAAATAGATACAGGTAAGCTTATTAAAATGATGGTTGGAAGAAACATTGATGAAATGTTTCCAAAAGTAGAATGTCCTATTGGGGACGTAAGATTAACAGTAAAAAATCTTTCGGATCGAAATAGTTTCAAAAACGTATCCTTTGATTTGCGTAAGGGCGAAATTCTTGGCGTAGCAGGACTTGTTGGCGCTGGTCGGACTGAAGTGATTGAGACATTGTTCGGGCTTAGAAACAAGACGTCAGGACAAGTAATGATAGAAGGTAAAGAAGTGACTATTAATTCACCACAAGATGCAAAGGTGAATAAAATGGCGCTGCTAACAGAAGATAGAAGATTAAATGGTATTTTTCCTATGCTCACAGTTTTTCAAAATGCTTTCATGGCTAATATTCAAAAATATATCAAAAAGTCAAAACTTTTTGATCATAAAATGGCCGTAAAAGATGTTAATAAATTCGTAGACATCATAAAAATTAAGACACCGACGATTTACCAGAGAATTGAAAATCTCAGCGGCGGAAATCAACAAAAGGTACTTGTGGCACGATGGTTGCTCACGGAACCTGAAATTTTAATATTAGATGAACCTACAAGAGGCATTGATGTTGGTGCAAAAGCGGAGATTCATAGACTTATCTCGACTTTAGCAGGTCAAGGAAAAAGCATCATTATGGTGTCCTCAGAGCTGCCTGAAATAATGGGTATGAGTGACAGAATTATGGTTATGCATGAAGGAAAAGTTACCGGTATTATAGATAATAAAAAGGACTTAACTCAAGAAGAACTAATGCTCTATGCTACAGGTCAAGCTTCCAGCTTGCCAAATAATTAAAGGGAGTGAGAAATGAATGACCATCGATTCAAAAAAAATCATTAAAGATGCAGCACCTAATAGAAGTGAAAGATTAAATAAATATATGGAACTACTCAAGAGATATGGAATTATAGTAGCATTACTATTACTAGTTACGGTTATTTCTATTGCAGAACCTAAATTTTTATCTCCAAGTAATTTATTTAATGTACTGGCTCAGAGTGCAATTTATGGCATTATGGCATTAGGTTTGACATTTGTTATTATTTCTAAAGGAATTGACCTTTCTGTGGGATCTTTACTTGCTTTTGCCGGTATTGTGGCAGCAAGCTTAGGTCAGGTTTCAACGGCAACGACTAAGTATTTTCCCAGCTTTGGAGAATTAAATATTTTAGTTCCTGTTTTGGCAGCTCTTCTTATTGGCGCATTGCTTGGAGCTGTAAATGGAGGATTAATCGCGTTTACGGGAATACCAGCTTTTATTGCGACCCTTGGTATGATGACCATAGCAAGAGGATTTACCCTTATGTATACAGGTGGAAAACCTGTTAGTCAGTTTATTCCTGAACTTAGATTTTTTGGTGACAAAATAGGCCCGATACCTGTTCCGGTCATAATATATGGAATCATGATTTTTATTGCTTTTGTTATATTAAACCATACCAGCTTTGGTAAAAACATCTATGCCATTGGTGGAAATATAAAGGCTGCTGAAATCTCAGGGGTAAATGTCAAGAAAAACCTTGTAATGATATATAGCTTTGCAGGTTTAACATGTGGTGTTGCCGCTTTAGTATTTGCAGGTCGTGTAGGAAGTGTACACCCTGGTGCAGCTTTAGGTTACGAATTAACAGCCATCGCAGCAACCACCATTGGTGGAACCAGCCATACAGGCGGGATTGGTACCATTTGGGGTGCTGTAGTAGGTGCTTTGATTCTAAGTGTTCTTAGAAATGGATTAACTTTACTAGGTGTTGAAGCGTATTGGCAGCAAATCGTAGAAGGTGCAATTATTATCGTTGCGGTTATTATAGATATGAGAAAGAATGCAAAGAAAAAATAGGAGGTAATATAAATGGATAAACTATTAGAAATGACTCAAAAATTTCACACACAATACTGGAACGATTCATGTTCTGTTAAAGAACTGACTTATGCTATTGAAAGAGGTGCCA
>JADQBM010000057.1 GCA_016278615.1 Clostridia bacterium
GAAGAAGGATTTATAAGAGTTAAGGGAGAAAAACCGCAACCTATTGATTTAAGAGAGAAAGTCCCCGAAAAAGATGTTCTTGCAGGCAGGGATTGGTGGACTTCCCCTGAATTTGAATTTAGAAAGAATCCCATATCAAGTAAGATTGTAAGTGATACTATAGAAGCAGGGGAAAGAGCTACTTTTTATAGCGAGAACGAGACTACTTTATTTAATGAAATTAAGACTCATCTTTCTAAGGCAGAGCAAATACAAATAAGGCAAGTTTTAGAAAAGAAAATTACAGGTTCACCTAAAGTTCAAAAGGCGGCTCAATCTGTTCGTGAATATCTTGATGCTATGCGAGAACAAGTTAAAGATTATAAACGTGTAATGTATGAGAAATATCTAAGTAAAAATGAAAATCAAGCTGTGGGTGCAGTTTTAAAGGGTGAGGATATAAAGGTAGCGGCAAAAAAGTTTAAAGTAGAGCCTGAAATAATAACAGACCTTGTAAATGAATACAGAGCCATAGATAAATGGGGCATTGACGATTACGTTCCGAATATTGAAAGAGGTAACTACCGTTTTGTTGATGAAAAAGGCGCAACCAGACTTATTGGAGTTACCAAAAAAGATGCTATCAGAAAAGCAGAACAGTTTTTAAAGGACAATCCGGATGTTAAAACCCTATGGCTTGATACGGAATTCGCAAGCGGTGTTGAGTTCCCAACTAAACTTACCAAAGGACAGTATTTTAGATTAAAACACAGACTAATGGATGAATACGCTGAAGATGCAAGGACAATCCAAAAGATATTACATGAAAGAGGCTCAATCGTAGCAATAAGACCGACTCAGAAATATGCAGCACCGATGTTGCACAGAAGGGGCATACTTAAAGGCGAGGAAAATGTCTTTGATGTTCTTCCTGCTTATTCCTACATTATGAATAAGAAAATGCAGTTAGACCCTGTGCTTGCAGATGCAAGAATGGAAGCATGGAAATTGCCTCCGAATATGAAAGAGCAAGTGCTTACTTACATTGATGATGTAAAGGGCAGGAAAACTATTAGCGATAAAATTGTAGATGAACTATTTGAAAAAGCAGGGTTAGGGGCTAAATCCTTTGCGGTTTCAAGGGCAGTTGGAACGCTAAAAACAGGGTCTGCTTGGTTAAAGTTAGGATATAGACCAATAAATGCTACTATTAACCTTGCAGGCGGGCAGGGGCATGTTTGGACTAAATTGGGGGTTAAATATTACACAAAAGGACAGAAATTCTTATTTACTAAAGAGGGCAGAACGTATTTACAAGAAGAAGCTCCTTATTTAGGTTTAAGTTTTGCGCAAGAAGCGGGTTTAATAAAATCTAAAGTGCCTCTGTGGCATCCGCTTGGATTATTTCAAAAACCAGAACCTTACAATAGAAAGATAGCAATAGCAGGCAATTACTTGTTTGCTAAAGAAAAACTCGGAATGTCTGAAGGAGCAGCAAGAGAATTTGCCAGACGCAGTAATAGATTCCAGAACTTTACATACGATATTGCAAGTTTACCCCGCATAATGCGGGGGCCAATGGGAAGGTTAATCCTACAATTTAAGCCTTATTTGGTCAAAGAACTTGAATTTGTATCTACGTTGAGAGGGGCAGAAATTCCTCGTTATATCACAATGCAATTAACTTTAGGGGGGCCAAGAGCTTTGATAATTTTGTTAAAGTCATTGCCTGTTTTAGGGGTTTTAGGTTTATTAGATAATGCCGAAGAATGGTTAAATAAAAATTTACCACGAACTTCAAGGGGGATTGCTGGTTTATTAGGAGCTGATGTTTCCCCTGCTGCTACATTCCAATTTCCCACAACTCCTGAAGAATGGGCAGGCCCAGTAGTGGGTGATATTTTAAAACTGTATAAACAAATATATGTGCCAATAGCTGAGGGTGAGGGATATATAGAGCCGTTAGCCCAAGACTATATAACAGGGTTATCACCTGCTTTTTATCACTGGGATAACCTTATTGACTCTATAATGGATAATGAAGGATGGGTTAAAAATAAGCAGGGACAACGATTATTCCAAGCTACTAACTGGGACAGGCTAAGGATGGCTATGGGAGCTACTCCATTAAAACACTCGTTAGAGAGGGTTGCCGAAAGAGAAATATTACGAGAGGAAAAAGTAGAAAGAAAAACCAGAAGTCGCATCGTAGATGAAATTTCAAAGAGACTATTGGCAGGTAAAGGAATATCCGATGAACTGTTAGAAGATGCCTTAGATTATGGAGCAATCAGAATAACCGACAAGGGACAAATAGATTATACTTCTATTGAAAAAGATTTGATGTGGAGACATTTGACTCCAAGACAGAGGTTGTATTTAAAGGTAAGAAAAGAAAACAGGCGTAAATTAATGGAGAACTATCCTGAAGAATAATTAGTCAAGGAGATAGAAATGGATAACGAAACATTTATAAATGAAATGATGGTTCACAAAGGCAAGGTAGAACAGTCCCTTTCAGATATATGCACAGATATTAAAGAGATAAAGGCTGAAAGAACAAGACATTCAGATAAATTTTGGCAGGAGATAACTAAGGTTACAGATTCCCTCCATGCCATTAATTCGGAAGTTCAGGTAATGAAAGGGAAGGCGACAGTGCTGGCAGGCTTGATTGCATTTTTCACTTCAATCATAATTGGAATTGTGGGTTTTTTCATAAGGGGGAAAAATTAACATAGAGGAAAAGCATCCTAAACATTTATTTTTGATATGTAAGCTCCACGGGAGGGGCAATTTTGGGTCTGTCTGGATGGACATTTATCATTTCATTGATATGTTTAATAATGCTAATATAAGAAACGATGAGTG
>JADQBM010000044.1 GCA_016278615.1 Clostridia bacterium
TTGAACTTCGAAGTTTTCAAGAGTCTGGATTTTGTTGACTTTTTCAACAACCTCAGCGGGTATAAAATACCCGCATATTATTATACCTATTATTCTACATCTACTACAACATAAGGTTGTAATTGGAAAGGTTTAGGTGCTACATTACGATCCTGCCACATATAGAACCATCTTTCCAATGGATAGTAATAGTATCCATCCTGCCAATGGTCAGAAGTATCGTATGGATCTGCAAAGATTAGAATATCATCTCCAAGTCCGGAAGTACCATTGTTGTCATATCCGATGATAACTTGCCAATGTCCATCCCAATCTCCCCACTCAACCATAATGGGTCGGTTCGCTTCTAAATGTCCTGTTATCCATTGTACAAAATAAGAATCTGCTGCATCTTCTACCCAGTCTTCACTGGCATCATCATTTTTGGTAGTATATAGTGACATAGCCGAGAATGATGGTGGGAGATTTCCTCTATCCACTTCAGCGTAGTCATTATCATCTGGTGCAATTAAATCAGCATCCGTATAATCAGCCTTGTAGCTGGTCTCAATAACTTTTAATCCATCAAAATCTTTAAAATATCCAATAATATCATCTACAGATGTGCCGTATTCACCAGGGTTATTTGCTGTGCCTGGTTCAGAACCTTCTACATCTAAATCGCGATGTGCTCCTGATTCTACAGCAATGTCCCACTCGTTGACATCTGTAAAACCAAAGTGATTGGCAACCATTAATATGGAAGCACTTCCACAAGACCATTCTGTGGTCTGATTAAAAGTCTTGAATTGTTCCAATATAGTTAATTGATCATCTGATGTCATGCGATAAAAATCAGGGTTCACATAATATCTTGAATTTGGGTTGTCTCCCCCATTGTCATAAACATCCGCTCCGCCATACGCATCAATATCCTCGTCAGGAACAATAAACTCAGGCTTTGATTTTTCCAATGACCCAACACTGCTTATCTCTATTTGCCCATCCTCTTCATTAAACTGAATCATTAAGCCTGTCTTTTCTAACTCCGCAAGTTTAAGATAAGTATATCCGTCAATATTATAACCTTCAACATCTACAACGTTTCCATTTACTAAGACAGAGAAAGGGTTAGGAAGCACATTCATCTCAACCGCTGCATAAACAGTCATTGATATGATTAACAAGGCAATAACAACACCTGAAATAACTTTTTTCATAAGAACTCCTCCTAAAAGTATTAATTTCATTCAAAAAAAATTATACCATTATGAGCCTGTCGTATATTGCCAAAACATAGTTTGGAATATTCTAATAATTTTGTTTCACTCTTTGAATATTGGGTATTTACATTTTAAGATATAATCATCTATAAGGAGGAATTTATATGTATCAAGGATTTAAAATCTTATGCCGAGGTTGTGGCGATGAAATGCAGGTAATAAAAGAATCCGAAAAACTAATTGACTTGGGCACGCTCCACAAGCAGGCCGTTAAAGAACAAAGAATAACCGTTCGGTGTCCTAAATGCGGACAAGATGACTCCATAACATTAAAAGTAGACTGATATCTTTGCACAGCTACGTCATATATATATAAGAGTTTGATTGTTATTGTAACCTTAGACGGAGAGTTAATCTCCTCTAAGGCTTTTGTTTTCAAATAACTTGTAGAGGCCTTCCCTAAAAGGTGGATAGACAATACCCTTTTCCGTGACAATGGCGGTAATATCCTGGGCATCTGTTACATCAAAAGCTGGGTTGTATGTTTTAATGCCCTCTGGAGCCATAGATTTTTGGTACCATGCTTTATAAATTTCTTCACCGGGTCTTTGTTCAATTTGAATATCTTTACCTGTTTTTGATGCTAAATCTATAGTGGATAATGGCCCAAGAACATAGAAGGGAATCCCATACCTTTTAGCTAATATGGCAACACCCGATGTCCCTATTTTATTGGCTGTATCTCCATTGGCTGCAACTCGGTCGCAACCAACTAAAACAGCATCAATCCACTCGTTTTTCATGACAATGGATGCCATATTATCGCAAATCAACGTAACATCCACCCCTGCTTCATTCAATTCCCATGTAGTCAATCTTGCTCCTTGAAGAAGAGGCCGTGTCTCATCGGCAAAAACTTTAAAATCATATCCTTTTTCTTGCCCTAAATAAATCGGTGCCAGGGCTGTTCCATATTTCCCCGTTGCTAAAGTCCCTGCATTGCAATGTGTCAAAAGACCCATTTGGGGCTTCAGAAGTGAAAGCCCATTTTCCCCGATTTTCTTGCATACTGCTACATCTTCTTGGAAAATAGTATTGGATTCATCCAATAGCGCTTTTTTTATTTTTCCTATTTCTTTATCTTTGTTGTTCTTTACACAGTTTTCCATTCGATTCAAAGCCCAAAAAAGGTTAACGGCAGTGGGTCTGGAAGAAGCTAAATATTCTTTTATCTCTAAAAATTCATCGTAGAAAGCTTCATATGTTAATGTATAACTTTGCTTCATCCCTAAATATATGCCATATGCTGCAGCAATTCCAATAGCCGGGGCCCCTCGAACTTGTAACTTATAAATGGCGTTCCATATATCCTCTTTTGATTTCAGGTGTAAATATTCCGTATTGTTGGGCAAGAGCGTTTGGTCCAAAATAACCAGAGCACTGTTGTCATCGTCTAATCTTACCGTATCAAATCCAATTTCCAACATTATTTAACCCCCCTGGAGTTTAAGTTTAAGTGTAAGTGTAAGTTTAAGTTAAGTTATGTAGGGGCTGGTCCCTGTGCCTGCCCGCAAAAGGTAAGAAATAAGTGTAAGTATAAGCGGAAGAGTAAATCCGTAGGGGCCGGTCCCTGTGCCTGCCCGTAAAGATAAGTGTAAATAAAAGTAGAAGTGTAAGTGTAAGTATAAGTGTAAGTGTAAGTATAAGTATAAGTTTAAGTATAAGCGTGAGTATAAGTATAAGTAAAAATTATCCTTTAACCTTAGATCACAAATCTTAGATCTGGTTTCTTATTTCTGTCGAAAGGATCTGTTTGCTTAGGTTTTCTACGTAAGAAAGTCTACCTTTTTCTATGGATATCGTATTTATATGAGCCACATCTGACGATTTAAAGATAATCTGACCCTTTTTATCAATTATTATTATCCTATATGGGTTACTATTATCTTCTTCGAAAGTACAAATGAGATAATCTTCCTCTAACCTCAAACCCTTTACTTTCCCACCGGGGTTTATAGAATGATGGGAGCCTACTTTGTATAATTCATTATTTTGATCATTAACATAATAAACCATGCCACCTATCGTCTCAATACCAAAGGTTCTATTAACGGTTCCTGAAATATCTTGTTGACTCTCAATCTCCTCATCAACAGACATTTTATAAAGCTTTCCTTTACTTATAAAATAAATGTTTTCGTCATCCATTTTAAATGAATGCGCTCTTAAATCGCTGACTCTTAAAGTCTCTCCTGTATGGATATCCACCTTGTAAATTCTACTTTCATCTATCTCTTTTGACTTATCTACCGCTAATATATAAATATCATCCTGTCTCAGGTAAATATCTTTACTAGGGCTTCCTCCTTCTGAAGAATCCTCTCTTAATTCATAATCCCAACCATATAAATAATTGGAACTCCCTATGCGTTCATATTCCTGATCTGGATATTTTATCATAAGATTATTGTGTCCCGGAGGCGCCCATTGGTCTACTTTTACGGTGATATCCTCAAAGGTTTTAAACGTCAGGTAACCCGTCTCAACCTCTTGAGATGTGCCATCAGAGTTTAGTCGAATATAATGGTCACTCCCCATAGAAGCACCCCCTTGATGATAATTAAGCCACGCTTCTCCATTCTTTTTAGTTAATCCAAAGTACACATATGAATCTCCATAACTCCACAGGGGCAGTTGATAGACTTCTTTTGTATTTTGGGGGTCGCCCAATGAGGTCTGATATAGAATCCCCTCTGAACCTCCATAATAATAATGCTGTCCCACAGCTATAACAGGACCTTCTACATATTCTGGAAGTGTTCCTTTTTCGAGTTTTTGATTGGTTGATTGAATAACAAGTCCATTCTTAGAATCAAAATTATATTCCCATCCGAATTCCTCTACGCCAAATTCCCATGTCAAAGGAAAATACGTTGCATCTCTAAAGACTAAAAGAGGAAATTCTTCTATAGAATTATTGACCGTTTTTCCATTTACCTTAATATCAAATGCAGGAATGGCAGCACGATATGTGTCTTTATTTTTGACTTCTCCATTATAATCCCTGTAAGCTCCTGTAACCCCGGTTTTATTGATCTCCAAACCTTCTTCACTGTCCCATTTTGTTTCCATTCCTAAATACCTACAATCATAATAGGTCATAGGAAAATAGGTGATGTCTTTATAGACAATCAAAGGATACCGGCGATAATCATTTTCAACCTGAATTCCATTCAAAGACACTACAAAGTCAGGCAAATCGATCTTTACCTCTCTTTGTTCTGAATAAGCTCCCATTGGAAAAAAAGAGACTATTAATAATGAAGTAATAAAAATTTGTAAAATTCTTCTTCTCATCCCATAAACTCCTTCTGTCATAAATACTAATATAGATTTTGTGAAACAAAATCCACCTCAACTGTTATCTATTATCTGTTATCTCTTATCTCTTATCTTTTAAAGGTGTTCTGAAGCTCCGCCCTCGCTACACCAGATTCAACTGCTGCTTCATATACAGCTTTCGCAACTGTATCTCCAACTCTTGTATCAAAAGCGGGGACTATAATATATTCTTCCGTTAATTCTTCATCCCTTATCAATGATGCAATGGCCTGAGCTGCAGCTTTTTTCATTTCTTCATTAATATCACTTGCTCTTGCATCTAACGCCCCTCGAAATATCCCCGGAAAAGCCAACACATTATTAATTTGGTTGGGATAATCCGATCGCCCTGTGCCAATTATCTTTGCTCCAGCTTCTCTTGCAATATCCGGTGAGATTTCTGGATCAGGATTTGCCATGGGAAAAACAATGGCATCTGTATTCATAGAAGCAACCATATCTTTGGTGACAATATCTTTCACCGATACACCAATAAATACGTCTGCCCCTTTCATAGCATCTGCTAAAGACCCTTTCAATTCTTGTTCATTGGTCATATCAGCAATTTCCTGGTGAACCCAATTTGTATAGTGTTCATTTCTGGATAATATCCCTTTACTGCTACAGACGATTATATCTTTTACTCCAAAGCTTAGGAGCATTTTTGTAATCGCATTTCCTGCAGAACCTGCTCCACTCATAACCACTTTGATTTGATCAAAGCTCTTGTTAACAATCTTCAACGCATTGATAAGACCTGCCGTCACGACTACTGCAGTCCCATGCTGGTCATCATGAAAAACAGGTATATTCAACTCTTTTTTCAATCGCCTTTCTATTTCCACACATCGAGGTGAAGAAATATCTTCAAGATTTATGCCTCCAAAAACAGGCTCAATCATTTTAACCGTTTGGATAATCTCCTCCACATCTTTTGAAGGAATACAAATAGGAAATGCATCTACCTTGCCAAATTCTTTAAAAAGAACCGCTTTTCCTTCCATCACAGGTAGTGCAGCTTCTGGTCCAATATCTCCAAGTCCTAAAACGGCACTTCCATCCGTTACCACAGCAACCATATTCCCTTTTGCTGTATATTTATAAACATCTTCTTTATTTTTATGGATAACCCGACAAGGCTCTGCAACACCTGGTGTATAGGCCGTAGACAAATCATATTTACTCTTTACAGGGACTTTACTGGTAACTTCAATCTTTCCAACCCACTTTTCATGTAAATCCAATGCTTCTTTTTGTATGCTCATAATTAATTAAAATCCTTTCATGCTTCATTTTAAGTTTTCAGTATCAATTTTATCTTTGAACTTTGATCTTTCATCTTTCCACTGTTTCAAGGACAACCGCAAGGGTCGTCCCTACACATCTTTACCTGTCTTGAGGACAACCGTAAGGGTCGTCCCTACACATCTTTCAATCCTAAATCCTAAATCTTAAATCTTCTAATATGATGCTATCATTTTCTCGTATATTTATCTATATAAAAAGAGAAAATTCAAAAAAATAGCGGCCATACAGCCGCTTAAAATATTATCTATTATTTTTTAAATATGCGTCTATGGCTTCTGCAGCTTGTCTTCCATCTGCTATGGCTTTGCATACCAGAGACTGGCCCGTCCTCATATCTCCAGCTGCAAAAATCCCTGGAATGCTGGTCATGTAGGCATCATTTGTATAAACATTTCCTCTCTGATCCAAATCAATGCCAAACTTTTCAAGCATATCATGATGCTCTGGGTGCAAAAAACCCATTGCAAATAAGACTAAATCTGCTTCCAATTCAAATGCACTACCTTCTATTTCTTTCATTATTTTTCTATTGTTATCATCCTCGATCCATTCCAATCTTATGCAATGTACTTTCTTCACCTTGCCATCTTCTCCTGAGAAGTATTTGGTGCCAATACTCCAATCTCTCTCGCCCCCCTCTTCGTGAGAGGTATTGGTTCTGAGAATCATTGGCCATGCGGGCCAAGGCATTTTTTCTGTTCTTTTCGAAGGAGGCTTTGGCATCATTTCTAACTGATAAATCTTTTTTGCTCCTTGTCGAATTGCAACACCAAGGCAATCCGCTCCCGTATCACCCCCGCCAATAATAACAACATTTTTTCCCTTGGCATCTATACGCTCTTCCAAAATCTCTTTTCCACTGTTCACATAATTTTGCTGAACCAGATAGTCCATTGCAAAACATATGCCCTTTAAAGCTCTTCCCTCGATGCCCAGATCCCTTGGTACGGTACTGCCACCCGCCAAACAAATGGCATCATATTTAGCTTTAATTTCATCAACAGAAATATTAACGCCAACATTCATATTTGTTTTAAATCTTATGCCTTCTACCTCTAATTGTTGTATTCTTCTTTCTAAAATATACTTATCCAACTTATAATCAGGAATTCCAATGGCCAAAATTCCTCCAATTTCTTCTGATCTTTCAAATACCGTTACATCATGTCCATATCTAATGAGTTGCTGTGCCACTGCAAGACCTGAAGGACCGGAGCCTATTACGGCGACGTTATGCCCTGTCTTAATCAAAGGAGATAGTGGCTTTACCCACCCTTCTTTAAAACCTTTTTCCACGACGCTAAGTTCTATCTCTTTACATGTATTGGGCTGAAAATTTAACCCTAAAGTGCAAGCCGCTTCACATAAAGCAGGACACAGTCTTCCAGTAAATTCAGGGAAATTATTTGTATTGTGCAAAATATTTAATGCACGTTCCCATTGCCCTTCAGAGATAAGTTCGCTAATATCGGGAATGGCATTGCCTAATGGACAGGCATAATTACAATAAGGAATACCACAATCCATGCAACGTGAAGCTTGATTCTCCATCTCTTCTTCACTTTGGAGGATATGAAACTCTTTATAATTCTTTATCCTGTCTTCTACTGCTAATTTTGGAGCATTTTTTCTTTTATATTTTAAAAAACCAATCCGTTTTCTCAATCATCTCACCTCACGTTGAAACATTACGATTTTCAATAATTTTTTTATATTGTAGATTAATTACTTTTACAAATTTGCATTGATACGCTTCCCAATTGTCGAGAATTTTTTTGCCTTTAGGGCTATTGGTATACGCAACATGTTTTGCAATCCTATTTTTTAACACTTTTAGGTCATCCTCATTAAGGTCATCTGTACTGACCATTTCAAAATTGCATTTAGAGGAAAAAGATTCTTCTTCATCTAATATATAAGCAACGCCGCCGCTCATGCCCGCAGCAAAATTTTTGCCTGTTTTTCCAATAATGACCACACATCCACCTGTCATATATTCACACCCATGATCTCCTATACCTTCAACCACCGCAGACGCTCCGCTATTCCTAACTGCAAATCTTTCACCTGCCTGACCAGCGATGAAAACCTCTCCAGAAGTAGCGCCATACAAAAGTGTATTCCCAACTATGATGTTCTCATCATTTATTAAGGCAGATTTTTCATTAACCGTTATCAAGATTTTACCTCCCGATAAGGATTTACCCAGATAATCATTTGCATCTCCAAATAGCCTTAGAGTAATACCTGGAGCTAAAAATGCTCCAAAACTTTGCCCTGCCGTCCCCACAAAGCTAAGATCCATAGTATCTTCTGGCACTCCTTCTTTTCCAAAATATTCAATTATTTTTCCGGAAAGCATGGCACCTACAGAGCGATCAGTATTTTTAATCTTAAATGTATCACAGATTCTATTGCCTTTTCTTAAAGCGTCCTCTGTTGCTATTTCAAGAATTTTTCTATCAAGAACATCTTTGGTCACATCTTCTTGATTTTGTGTTTTTCTCAAGCTAAACCTAGCAGGAAGCTCAGGATTGTACAAAATAGCCTCTAAGTCCAAACATTTTGTTTTCCAATTGTTGTTACATGGATTCATTTCAAGCAAATCTACTCTTCCAATGAGTTCATCAAATTTTCTGAAACCCAGTTCAGCCATTATTTCTCGTACTTCCATGGCTAAAAAGGTGAAAAAATTTATGATGTGTTCCGGTTTACCCTTAAAGTTTTTCCTTAACTCTGGATCTTGAGTTGCCACTCCAACGGGACATGTATTGTTGTGACATTTTCGCATCATGATACATCCTGAAACAACCAGAGGTGCTGTAGCAAACCCAAACTCTTCTGCTCCAAGCAGTGCTCCTACTACAATGTCTCTACCAGTTCTCAACTGACCATCTACCTGTACTGAAATACGACTTCTCAAATTATTGAGGCGTAAGGTTTGCTGTGTCTCTGCAAGCCCTATTTCCCAAGGAACTCCAGCCGTTTTGATTGAAGTAATAGGGGATGCTCCGGTTCCTCCATCATGACCGCTGATTAAAACCATATGGGCACCGCCCTTTGCAACTCCAGCCGCTATTGTTCCAACTCCAGCTTCAGAAACAAGTTTTACACTAATACGTGCTTTTGGATTTACATTCTTCAAATCAAATATTAGCTGTTCTAAATCCTCAATGGAATAAATGTCATGATGAGGCGGAGGTGAAATCAAATCAATCCCTGGCAATGAATGACGTACTCTTGCAATATCATCTGTCACTTTATCTCCCGGCAGATGACCTCCTTCGCCTGGTTTTGCACCTTGGGCAATCTTAATTTGTAGTTCGTTGGCATTCATCACAAAGTCTGCAGTGACTCCAAACCGCGCCGCAGCTATTTGTTTGATTGCACTCCTTTTGAAATCACCCTTTATAGTTTTTATATAGCGAGAGTCATCTTCGCCTCCTTCACCAGAATTACTTTTAGCACCTATTCTGTTCATTGCAATAGCCAGTGTTTCGTGGGCCTCTTTGCTTAAAGATCCAAATGACATGGCCCCAGTAGCAAATCTTTTAATAATCCTTTCAACCGACTCAACCTCATGGAGTGATATGGGGTTCCGCTTCTTAAATTTCAGAAGACCCCTGACTGTTTTTAACTCTTTGGATTGATTATCTATTAAAGCAGTATACTCTTTAAACAAATGGTAATCGTCATTTCTACATGAATGCTGGAGTTTAGAAATTGACTCAGGATTAAATAAATGCGTATTGCTATTTTTTCTCCAATGAATATGCCCGCCGATATCAAGAACTTGTGTAGATACTTTCATCTCAAAGGCTTTTTCATGTCTTAGTAAAGCTTCTTTGGCAATAACATCTAACTGTACTCCTGATAATCTACATGGGGTTCCTGGAAAATACTGATTTACCAGGTCTTTATTCAATCCAGCAATTTCAAATATTTGTGCCCCATTAAAACTTCTGAGGGTCGATATGCCCATCTTGGAAATAATCTTTCTTATGCCATATCCCAAAGCACGAACATAATTCATAGAAGCTTGTTTTACTGAAATATTCTTCATATACAAATTGTTTTTAACCATATCATTAATGGTTTCAAATGCAAGATACGGATATACTGCTGTAGCCCCATATCCCAACAGTAGAGCCATATGAAAAGGATCCCTGGCCTCTCCTGTCTCTATCACCAAATCTACTTTTGTTCTGAGTTTCTTTACAATCAAGTGATTGTGTACTACACTGACAGCTAAAACACTTGGAACAGGAGCTTTATATCTATCAACGCCATTATCACTTAGAATGATTATCCTATATCCTTTCAAAATACTTTCCTCAACTCTTTTTTTTAAGGAGTTAAGTGCATCCTCTAATCCTTTCTCATATTGATCTGCTTCAAAAATAATAGGTATTGTAATGCTCCTTAAGGTGTCTATATCTATATTTTTAATTCTTTCCATCTTCTCAGCATATAAAATAGGTTGCTCCAACTCTATATATTTGTTAGGCTTCATTTCATCAATCATTTTTAAAAGATCTCCAGAACGGCCAATATACTGATTTAATGACATAACCTTTTTTTCACGTATAGGGTCAATGGGCGGGTTGGTCACCTGTGCAAAAAGCTGCCTAAAATAATTGAATATCAATTCAGGCTGATTGGATAATACGGCTAAGGGCACATCATTCCCCATTGAACTTATAGCTTCTTTACTTTCTTGAGCCATGGGTGAAATAACGCGCTTAAGTTCCTCCTCAGAATAACCAAAGATTTTTTGTTTGACGACCAACATCTCTTTATCCATTTTCAATGCTTCTTTGTTTAGACTAGACTCTTTTAAATCAATTTTATTTTCTTCTATCCAGTTGCGATAACCTTTTTGATTGGATAATATTTTCTTAACTGCATCATCATCCATTATTCTTTTTTCTTTCGTATCTACCACAAATATTTTTCCTGGGCCTAATTTGCCTTTTTTAATGACTTCTTCTTCTGGGACATCCAGCACACCTGATTCAGAAGCCAAAACAACCAAACCATCTTTTGTAATAAGGTATCTGGCGGGTCTAAGCCCATTTCTATCTAAAGCAGCTCCTACTTGCACACCATCAGTAAAAATAATTGCAGACGGTCCATCCCAAGGCTCAAGAATGCCTTCATGGTACTCGTAAAAAGCTTTTAGTTCATCCTTCATTGTCTGATCATATCTCCAAGCTTCAGGGTTCAACATCTTCATAGCATACGCCATAGAATAGCCATTTAAAATAAGCAATTCAAAAACATTATCTAAATTAGAGGAATCGCTACTATTGGGTTGAATAATGGGAAATATTTTAGAAAAATCTTCACCAAAAATTCTTGATGTCATCTCCCCTTCCCTGGCGTTCATCCATTTGACATTTCCCTTAATGGTATTGATTTCACCATTATGCGCAATATATCTGTAAGGATGTGCCAGCCTCCATGACGGAAAAGTATTTGTACTGTATCTTTGATGTATGGTCGCAATGGCACTTTTTAACTTTTTATTTTTTAATTCAATGTAGAATTCTTCTATTTGATGTGCAAGAAATTGTCCTTTATATACAATGGTCTTGGATGAGAAGCTACAGACATAAAAGGACTCTGTATATGATTTTGAACTATTAAGTATTTCCTTTTCAACTCTTCTTCTAATAATATAAAGCTTTCTTTCAAATGCATCTATGTCCTGTCCATTTCTATCAATAAATATCTGTTTTACAATAGGTCTTGTGCTTCTTGCAGAGGGTCCACATGCGGCATCATTTACTGGAACCGTTCTCCAAGCTATGAGTTTCTGATCTTCTTCTTCTATTATTCTTTCAAACACGCCTTCACAATAATATCTGATATTGGGTTCTAATGGCAGAAAGATCATACCCACAGCATATTCCCCTTCATTGGGCAGATCAACATCTTCCTTTTTAAGCTCTTCTTGAAAAAACTCATGGGGAATCTGAATTAACAATCCCGCTCCATCACCAGTTTTTGAATCAGCCCCAGTGGCGCCTCGATGAAGTAAATTTTTAAGAACCTCTATTCCGCTCTTAATGATTTTATTGGACTTTATTCCATTGATATCAGTAACAAAGCCAACACCACAACTGTCCTTTTCATAATCCGGATGATAGAGTCCTTGCTCTTGTAAAAAGCCGTCAATTTTTTTCATATATTGCACCTCCATTGCTGCACCTAAATCAAATTAACTCGTACTTTTGTATTATTCTGCTTCTCAAATGTTCGACATGCCAATTGTTGTATACAGTATACATGACACTTTTTTCACTGTCAATTTTGGTATCGTTTTCTTTTTCAGAAAATTTAAATAATTTTTATGAAAAAATGAAAACGTTTACTTATCAACATTTTAATGACTATTTTGTCCTTGTTTCATCTAAATATTTTAGGTAAAATAAGTAAATAAAAATGCACTTATACTTGAAGCATAAGTGCATTTTTAGTAGAAATTGGTATTATTTCAAAAGACAATATTGTTCGCATTTTTGCCTTTAAGACAACTCCCTCTATGAATACTCTTTTATAATTTTTTCTGCCATTCGATCCATAGAAATACTCAAATCCATGCTTTTCTTTCTGATATAATTATAAGCCTCATTTTCGCTCATTCCATTTTTTTCCATTACTAAGCCTTTGGCTTTATCTATTTTCTTACGGCTTTCTAAGGTGCTCTCTAATTTTTCTATTTTTTTAGATAAGGCATTGATTCTATTAGAATTCATAATAGCAAATTCAACCATTTGATACACCTGTTCTGGATTGAAGGGCTTAATGATATAGGCATAGAGAGTCATTTTCTTCAGATAGTCATATAAATCGGAATTCGGACGATTCGTTACAAATATAACTGTGGAGAGTCCGTCTCCTTCAATAATACCGGCAACCTCATAAGCATTCATTCCCCATAAATTAGTATCCAAAATGACGATGTCGGGTTTGATGCTTCTGGATATCCTAAGAGCACCTCCTCCATCTGTTGCCTGAAATGTTTTATATCCTTTTCTATTAAGTAGATTACAGATTTTCTCTCTGGAACTCTCACTGCTGTCTGCAACCACAATCCGATAATCTTTCATAAAATCACTCCGTAGACCCTTAGTCTAAAACTTTCGTAAATACCTATCGATTTCCCATTGGGAAATACTCTTAGAATAGTCATACCATTCAAAAAGTGCTGCATTTACAAATTTCTCGTATACGTGAGCACCCAACGCATCTTTAATAACATCGTCTTTCTTTAACTCCATAACTGCCTCATATAAATTTTCAGGCAAATGGTCAATTCCCTTTTCTTTCATTTCTTCATCACCCATATGATAGACATTGCTTGTTACCGGTGCAGGAGGTTCAATTTTATTTTTAATGCCATCGAGCCCAGCTTTCAATACTGCTGCTAATGCTAAATATGGATTTACCGATGGGTCCGGGTTTCTCAGCTCAACTCTTGTAGAGTTGCCTCTTTTAGCAGGGATTCTGATTAACGGACTCCTATTGCTTGCAGACCAAGCTATCAATACAGGAGCTTCAAACCCAGGGGTTAACCTCTTATAGGAATTTACGGTAGGATTCGTTAATGCCGCAAATGATTTAGCATGCTTGATGAGTCCTCCCAAATAGTAGTATGCTGTTTTTGAAAGTTTCATAGGGTCTTTTTCGTCATAGAAAGCATTGGTGCCATCTAAGGTTGCAAGGGACATGTTGGTATGCATACCCGAACCATTAATACCAAATTTGGGTTTTGGCATAAAGGTGGCATGCAATCCGTGTCTTTGAGCAATAATCCTTATAACCATTTTGAAAGTCAAAATGCTATCTGCTGTTGTTAACGCATCTTCATATTTAAAATCAATCTCATGTTGCCCTGGTGCTACTTCGTGATGAGAGGCTTCAATTTCAAACCCCATTTGTTTTAATGCTATGGTCATTTCTTTTCTTGCATTCCCCCCAAGATCCACAGGTGCTAGATCAAAATACCCTGCATTATCATGGGTTTCTAAAGAAGGATTTCCTTTTTCATCGGTATGAAATAAGAAGAACTCGCATTCAGGTCCAACATTCATAATATACCCTAATTCTTCAGCCTCATGAAGCACTTTTTTTAAAACGTTCCTGGGACATCCCTCAAAAGGCATTCCATCTGGTTTATAGACGTCACATATGAGTCTTGCCTCTTTTCCATGAGTCCATGGGAAAACAGTAAAAGTCGATAAATCCGGTTGCAGATACATATCGGATTCTTCAATTCTAACAAACCCGTCAATAGAAGATCCATCAAACATGATTTCATTATTCAATGCTTTTTCCAGTTCCTCTTGAGTGATGGATACATTTTTCATTGTACCCATAATATCAGTAAACTGTAGATGTATCAATTCCAGGTCCAACTCTTTTGAAATTTGCAATATTTTTTCCTTTGTTAGCACTTCTTTTTTCATAATACCCTCCTAAAACAGAACAAAAAAAGCCCACAAATACTTAGAACCATATCTAAGAATTGTGGACGCCCTTGCCCATTTATTATTGAATTTATTACATATATCATACACTTATGAAATTGAAAGTCAATACATTTATTGCATTTTTTATCGTGTTTCTTTTATTTTTACTCAACTTTTTCACCTCATAAAAGCACTTCTTAAATTGTAATTTCAATATCAAAAGAGATGTTTAATGTATTTAGTTTTGTTTTTCACTAGTTTGAAGCCCTAACACAGAATCTTTGATTCTGAATGTAGGTCTCATACAGAAACTCTCCAATCTTTGATTGGTATGAGTTTTTCAGTTCTATAGTAAATTTCAGTTAGACATATAAGTTAGTGATTTACTATGAAAACCGGTTCCTACATATCATTTTGCAAGGGTTTAGTGCACCACGTCTTTACTGAAGCTTAATCCTACCTTAAGGGTTTGTTTGCAAAACAAAAATAAATACATTGAACGTCTCCTATAGTAACATGAACATTTGAAATAGCTTTCGCGGTGGAAAAGTTGAGTTTTTACTATTATATTCTCTTTATCCCTTCAATGGTATTACTTTGTTAAAGCATCTTGATCTTCCTGGTCATCCCTAATACGTATCACATTGGTTATATCGTATATAAATATTTTTCCATCTCCCGGGCTCCCTGTTTTCAATAGTTCCTTTGTTTTGTTAACAATGAGGTCCTTGAACTCTTCCCCCACAACGATTTCTATTTTAACTTTAGGCAAAAGCTTTGTTATATAATGAATCCCTCTATAGCTATGAGATGACCCCTTTTGATTCCCACGTCCCATAACCTGAGTTACCGTCATACCTGTAATTCCTATATCATTTAATGCTTCAATAAGCTCTTCATAATTTCTGGGTCGTGCAATTATTTCAATTTTAATGATTTTAGTCATTGCAATTCCTCCTTTCAATTAATTCACTTCAATTTGGCGTCTTTCTAAAATATCGTGACCTTCAAAATTATGCTCTACAATATCCAACCCTTCCTCTTCATCTTCAGCTGTTACTCTGAGTCCAATAGTAAGATCAATAAGCTTAAATAATATTGTCGATACGATGATAGTCCACAAGAATACCATAATGGTACCAATACTCTGTACTACCAGCAAATCAAAGCCGCCACCATATAGCAATCCCTTATCAACAGCAAATATACCTACAGCAATTGTTCCCACAGCACCGCATAATCCATGAACTGTTATGGCACCAACGGGATCATCAATTTTTAGTATTTTATCAAAAAACTCAATACCAAATATAATGGTTAATCCTGCGATGGTTCCAATTGCAACAGCACCTACTGGGCTGACAATATCTGTTCCTGCCGTTATGGCAACGAGACCTCCTAAAGCACCATTCAAAGTCATGCTTACATCTGGTTTTTTGTAGCGAAGGAAAGAAATAAACATTGCAGATACCACGCCTGCAGCTGCAGATAAATTGGTGGTAACAAATATATGCGAAATACTGTCAACATTCATTCCAGATAATGTAGAACCTGGATTAAATCCAAACCAACCAAACCATAGAATAAAGACACCTAATGCACCTAATGTTACACTATGACCGGGAATCGCATTGGTTTTGCCAATCTTGCTGTATTTTCCAAGTCTGGGTCCTATCATTCTTGCTCCCACAAGTGCAGCCCATCCCCCTAAAGAATGTACTACCGTAGAACCTGCAAAATCGTGAAAACCCATTTCACTTAGCCATCCTCCTCCCCATATCCAATGTCCTACAATAGGATATATAATAGCGCAAATGGCCATACTGCAAATAATATAAGCAACAAACTTTGTTCTTTCTGCCATGGCCCCAGAGACTATGGTTGCAGCTGTAGCACAGAATACTGTCTGAAATATTAAAAAAGCCTCTTTGGGAATACTTAATTCCAAATGTTCAAAACTTCCTATGGAAAGAAAACTTCCTTCCCCAATGAATCCACCTATGTCCAAACCAAACATGATGCCAAAACCAATAACCCAAAACATAATTGACCCTATTGATAAATCAATAATATTCTTCATAATAATATTCCCTGCATTCTTAGCTCTAGTGAAGCCTGCTTCTACCATTGCAAATCCTGCCTGCATAAAAAAAACTAAAGCGGATGCCAATAGCACCCAGATTGTATCTATCGCTAAAGCATAATCCATTATTCGTATCCTCCTAAAAAATGTAATTGGTATAATAACCTGTTTCCCAAAGCTAAGATCCACTCTTGCTTCACATTGAAGCAAGAGCTTGACTCAATAGCTTTGTGGGATGAAAAATTTATTAAATATAAAAGAGAATGGGCTAATTAAAAAGACGTCTGGTAAAACAGTTATCAAACTGTTTATCAGACGTCTTTGCCTTGTTGTTTGAATATATATTAAAATAATTGTATTCTTGTTTTTATCACTTCCTTTTTTTAGACTCATAACAGCTGCGTTTGACCCATAAATTAAAAACGGCCCCGAATTAAGAAATACTTCCCTAATATCGGCACCGTTGCCTTACTTTTATTATATTAACTATTATAAACAATACACTTGCCTTGTCAATACGATTCCAAGAATTTCTTAAAATAATAATCCCTTTTTAAATCATCCCTACAAAAGCTCTTCCTTCTCTAATCTCTAATCTCTAATCTCTAATCCCTGATCCTAATCCTATCCCTAATCCCTAATCTCTCTCCCCTCTTTCCATCTGACTCAGCTTTTTTAAAAGAATCTCCATTGCAAATTTAGGGTTGGCTTGTCCATTTGTGGCCTTCATGATCTGTCCCATGAGAAAGCCTTTTGATTGCTCTTTTCCATTTTTATATGCTTCCACTGCATCAGGATTTTGCTCTATTACCTCAAAAATAACTTTTTCTAATTCATCCGCCCCACTCATCTGTATCAGCTGCTTTTCTTCCACAATCTCTTCTGGAGTTTTGTCTGTCAGCCATAAGGTATCAAAGACATCTTTTGCTGCAGAACGACTGATTTTTCCCATGTCAATCATTCTAATGAGATTGGCTAAGTATTTCCCCGGTATCTCTATTCTATCGCTCTCTTTTAATATACGCATTACCTCTCCAACAATCCAGTTAGAGGCTTCTTTGGGGCTTACTTCATGAGAGACCACTTCTTCAAAATATTGGGCGATCATTTTTTTACTGATTAAAACATCAATTTCTTTCTCATTAAGTTTGTATTGTCTTTCAAATCTTTTCTTTTTTTCTTCAGGCATCTCAGGAATTTTCTTTTCAATGGCATCCAAAGTACTCTCTTTTATCACCACCGGTGGCAAATCCGGTTCTGGAAAATATCTATAATCATGAGCGTCTTCTTTGGATCTCATAGGGACAGTTCTGCCTTTTGCGCTATCCCATTTTCGTGTTTCTTGTTTAATCTTATAGGCTTCTTTGAAATCGTAAAGTTCTTTTTGTCTCACTTCTTCTTTTTCAAGTGCTTTCAAAATCTCTTTAAAAGAATTTAAATTCTTTATTTCAACTTTTGTGTTAAGGGCTTCCTGTCCAAAAGGTCTCATGGAAATATTGGCATCACATCTAAGGGATCCTTGTTCCATTTTACAATCAGATACCTCGGAGTACTCCAGTATTGCCTTCAATGCCACGAGAAAGTCTATGGCTTCCTTGGGTGTCCTCATATCAGGTTCCGTTACAATTTCAATCAAAGGCACTCCAGTTCTGTTGTAATCAATTAAAGTAACGGGTTTACCTTCAACATGAATCAATTTCCCTGCATCTTCTTCCATATGAATTCTCAAAATATTAATTCTTTTATTCGCCCCTGCAACATTTATATCCACATAGCCATGTTCACAAATGGGCAGGTCAAATTGTGAAATTTGATAAGCTTTAGGTGAATCTGGATAGAAGTAATTCTTTCTATCGAATTTATTAAGGGTATTAATCTGACAGTTCAACGCCTTTCCTGCAATGATGGCCAAATTTACAGCCTCCCTGTTGAGTACTGGTAATGTCCCAGGAAGCCCTGTACAAATTGGACATGTATTGGTATTGGCCTTGGCTCCAAACTCAGTGGAACAACCACAAAATATTTTTGTTTTCGTATTTAATTCAACATGTATTTCAAGACCTATCACCGTTTCCATAGCCATTTATAGCACCTCCTTCAGTGTAGGAATGGTATTACAAAGACCTAAATCCTGTTCTAAGGCGTGTGCACTTTTTAGCAACTTCTCTTCCTCATATAGATTGCCTATAAGCTGTATGCCTATTGGAAGTCCCTCTTCACTAAATCCACAAGGGATGGATATGGCAGGGAGCCCGGCCACATTCACATTGATGGTATATATATCTGAAAGATACATTTGAATTGGATTATCTGTTTTCTCCCCTATATCAAAGGGCAAAACTGGTGATACTGGACTAATAATCGCATCATACTTTTCAAAGGCATCATTAAATATACTTTTGACTTTTTTTCTGAACAGCATGGCTTTTTTATAATAAGCATCATAGTACCCAGAAGACAACACATAAGTCCCCATCATAATTCTTCTTTTAACCTCACTGCCAAATCCTTCTGTTCTCGAATTGAGCATTAGAGTGTCAATGTCTGTGAAATTCTCTGTTCTGTATCCATATCGAATCCCATCATATCGAGCGAGATTGGCACTTGCTTCTGCGGAAGAAATAATATAATAGGCTGAAAGCCCAGCATCCGTAATAGGCAGAGAGAATTCTTCCACTTCTCCTCCCATTTTTGTAATGCGTTCAACGGATGCCATAATAGCAGTCTTAATTTCTTCATTCAACCCTTCTTGGTAAAACTCTTTGGGAATCCCAAATTTCATTCCCTTTATGCCATCTTCGAGATGAATGGCATAATTCTTTGTTCCATGATGTTGAGCACTGGTGGCATCCATAGGATCATGGCCTTGAATGGTCTGAAGACCAAGGGCCGCATCTTTTACTGTTTTTGTAAAGGTCCCAATTTGGTCCAAGGAGGAAGCAAAAGCAATCAACCCGTATCTGGAGACCAAACCATAAGTGGGCTTTAATCCTACATTTCCACAAAATGCAGCCGGCTGCCTAATGGAGCCTCCTGTATCTGAACCAATAGCAAGGGGTGCAAATCCAGCTGACACCGCCGCTGCCGACCCTCCCGAAGAACCTCCCGGCACTTTTTTTAAATTCCAAGGATTCCTGGTAATCTTGAACGCAGAATTTTCGGTGGAAGAACCCATAGCAAATTCATCCATATTGGTCTTGCCTATCATGATCGCACCGGATTCCTTGAGTTTGGTCATCACCGTGGCATCATAGGGTGGAATGAAATTCTCTAACATTTTTGAAGCGCAAGTTGTTTTAATCCCTTTGGTGCAAATTAAGTCTTTAACGGCAACGGGAATACCTTCAAGAGGGCTCATTTTTTCATTGTTTCTTATTTTTTCATCTACTCTTTGGGCTTCTACCAAAGCGGTTTCTTCACAAAGGGTTATAAAAGCATTGATGGTATCATCATATTTATAAATTCTTTCAAAATAAGCCTTTACAATTTCTTTCACTGTAAACTTTTTGGTTTTATAACCTTCTCGTATTTCCTCTATGGTCGCTTTTTCTATGTTCATTTCATACACTCCTATTCAATGACCTTAGGTGTTAAAATATAGTTATCTTTAAAGTCTCTTACATTTGAAAATAGTTCTGCTTCATTCTTGAATATTTTTAGAACATCTTCTCTCAAAAATGGTTGCAGCTGATCTAGCCCATTCATATCCACAGAAGACAAATCTACTGTATCCAAATTGTTAAAATGCATCATGATCTGTTGAAATTCTTCTGCAAATTTTTCTGCTTCGTCATTACTGAATTTTAATTTTGCTAAAGCTGCAATATAATTTATAACATCCGTATCGGTTTTCATTAAATATCCTCCTAAGGTTCAATTCTCTTTATATCTCTGGGTAATAACGTACTTTGTCTGATATTTTCTAAGTTCAATATTTTCATGGTGATGCGTTCAAGACCAATAGCAAACCCTCCATGGGGTGGCATTCCATATTTAAAACCATCCAAATAGAAAGAAAAATCTTCTGGTTTTGCACCAAATTTTACCATATTTGCGCTAAGCTTCTCATAATCATGTATTCTGAGCCCCCCCGTAGTGATTTCCAATCCTTTATAAATCAAATCGAAGCTCTTTGTCATGCCTTTCAATTCGTCATCCGGCAAAGTATACATGGGTCTTTTAGACTCAGGATATTTTGTAAGAAAAACAAAATCACTTTGGTACTTTTCTTTGATGTATTGTGAAAAAAGCATTTCACCTTCTGCATCTAGATTTCCTGTTGGAGAATTTTTATCATATTCTTTAACTAAAATATCTTGAGCTTCTTTCAACGGTATCCTGGGAATCTCTTTTAGTTCCGTTAATTCTATTTTCAGCAATTCCAGTTCTTCTTTACAGGTTTGATTCAAATGCTTAAATAAGTATTGTATATAGCCTTCTTCCAGAGCCATTAACTCTTCTTCATCTTCAATGAATCCCATTTCAATATCCAAACTCACATATTCATTAAGATGTCTCCATGTATTATGTGGCTCAGCACGGTATGCATGACCAATTTCAAAAACAGATTCGAATCCTGCTCCTACCATCATTTGCTTATAAAACTGAGGACTTTGGGCTAAGAATGTTCTGGTCTCAAAATAATTAACCGTGAACATCTCGGACCCTCCCTCGGTGCCTGAGGATATAATTTTTGGTGTGTGAATCTCTGAAAAACCTCTTCCTATTAAATACCCTCTGAAGGCTTCTATAATTTCTTGTTGAACTTTGAAAACAGCGCGCCTGTCAGGTCGCCTGAGACTAAAATACCTATAGTCCAATTCTTTTTCCAAAGACGCATCAACCTTGGATTGATTAATGGAAAATGGCAACAAATCATAGTATACACAGCCAACAACTTTTATACTTCTAACATGTATCTCTAAACCCTTGGGTGCTTTAATATTTCTTTCCAGGTTGCCTTTAACTTCAACAGACATCTCCAATTTCAAGTCATTTATCTCTTTCGCATCATCCAAAACCAGTTGCACCAATCCCGTTTTATCTCTTAAAGTGACAAAAGAGAAATTACCAAATTTTTTAATCTTAAATATCCACCCTTTTAGTAGCACTTCTTTTTCTTCCATGTCAGGAAGTTGGCATATTAATGTCCTTTTCAATTTCTTCACTCCTCTTTATGACCTCTTTTTTACAAATAAAAAAACCTCCCATCCCTGAAGGGACGAAAGATTATCGCGGTACCACCCTAATTAACTAAATAGTTCACTCCATCAGCACTGAATAATGCTGTCCGATTCTTAACGGTTCGGCTCCGTCCAAGTCTACTCTCAAAAGATTTCGGTTGGAAACTCAAAGATGTTCTTCATCATGTCTTCCGTGTTGGATTTTCACCACCCACCAACTCTCTTAAACTTCTGACATGATTACTCTTCTTATCATCGTTGTTTTGCTTTTATTTTATTAAAATGTATTTTACCCTAAAACAAAATCATTTACAAGACTTTTCTGAAAATTTAGATAAAAAAACTTTTGTCTTTGAATTTAGTCTAATTTGTTATGCAATTTTGGAAAAAGTTTTTTTGTTAAAGGCATTATGAATTTTAACTCAGTCTCTACCAATAGGATTGCTGAAAAAATAAATATCATACCCCAGATCATAGGTGTCGTTAAAGTCTCCTTTAAAATATAATATCCTAATACAGCAGCAAAAACAGATTCAAGTGAAATAATAATAACTTGCCGAGTAGCAGATGTATATTTCAAACTGATGCTAACAATTAAATGTGCAATAACCGTTGCACCGATTACCATATATAAGAGTGCCAATAGACTTTCAGTATGTCCCGTATAAAGAGGGATGGGTTCTAAAAGGATCGCCGCTAAAATATATATAAGCGCCGATAATCCGTCTTGTGCAATGGTAATGGCTATGGCATCTAATCTCTTGACATAATATTCTTTTACAATCATGGAAAAAGAAAATGCTATAGCTGAAGCGAGTCCAAATGCCTCCCCAATTCCAAATTTCAGTTCCCCTCTAAAAGTGAGAAAATAGATGCCAATCATACACAAGAAAACGCCTCCCAAAATATACCAAGGCGGCCTTCGTTTGTAAACGATAACGGTTAAGGTGGGAACCCAAATTGTATATGTAGCCACCAAAAAAGCGATGGTGGCCACACTGGTATAGAGCATGGCCATGGTCATAAAAGCGTATCCCGCAGTGGTAGATATTGCCAAAAGAATGGCGCCTTTAAAATATTGCTTGTTGATTATTTTAATTTTTTTCCAAAATATCATAGATGTAATACATGCCCCTAAGCTAAACCTGATTACATTAATATATAATGGAGAGAATTCTCTAAGGGCAAATTTTATGGCAATATATTCACTCCCCCATAAAAAAGCAGCAAGAATCAGTGCCATATCTGCGTAATGGGCCTTTTTCTTATCAATAATATTGATATATTCTAACATATCCTTTGTATTTCTCCTTTTTCGTTAAGGCCTAATATCTTGATTTCCGAATCCTTTAATGCTTTTAAATATTTTACCGCTGTTTCTGATATTCTTTCTCCTGGACAAATAAGAGGAATTCCTGGTGGATAAGGGATTACAGAGGTTGCACATACGCTTCCCATACTAATATCTAAAGATACCCACTCTTTATGTTGCTCCAGTGTCTGAATAGAAATTGCTACTTGTTCCGTTTTTTCAAAAAATATTTCTGGTGTATGAATCTCTTTATCGGTTCCATGCTTTTCTTTTATTTTAATAAGTGCTTCTGCCAGTTGGTCAAAATCATCTTTGGAGTTTCCGATCCCGGTCAATCCCATGACTAAATTGGTGCTCACCAATTCCATATATATGTTGTGTTCTTCTCTTAAAAATCGATCCACTTGACTTCCCGTCAAGCCTATTTGGGTCATGTCAATATTTATTTTCGTCTTATCGAATTGACACCCAATATCTTCTGATTTCATAACTTTTAAACCTTGGATATTTTCTACTTTTTCATAAAACAAATCTATGTTTTCTGCTAATTGGTCTACTAATTTTTCTCCATCTTGTTGCATGATACTTGCACATATGTCTAAAGAAGCCATCAGTAAATAGGACGGACTTGTACTTTGTACAAGTTGAAGCTTATCTTTTAGATTTTCAATGTCCACGCGTTCTGAATTCACATGCAATACAGCGCTCTGGGTAAGTGATGTTAAGGTTTTATGAACGCTGTTTATAACAATATCCGCACCCGAATCTATGGCTGCGTCAGGAAGTTTATCAGAAAATTTGAGATGTGCTCCATGGGCTTCATCCACAATAAGAATCTTGCCATATTGATGTGTTATTTTAGCAATGCTTTTAATATCACTGCATACCCCATAATAATTGGGGCTTGGAAGAATCACTGCTTGTGCCTGGGGATTATTTATAATGGTATCTTCTATTTCCTTAGGGTCAATGGGGCCTGAAATATTAAATCCTTTAATAATTTCAGGATAAATATAGACCGGCTGAATATCCCCTAACCGAAGGGCATTAAACACTGCTTTATGGCTATTACGAGCCATAATCAATTGCCCCCCTTTTTTAACACTTGAAAGGACTGCAGCTAGAATGCCTGCTGTAGTGCCATTAATTAAATAAAAGGATTCTTTGGCCCCATAAAGCTTAGCATATCTTTCCTGACCTTCTTTTATGATGGTTTCCGCATGGTAAAGATTATCTGCTCCATAGATTTCAGTAATATCATAATTTATTAAATTTTTTAGAAAATCTTCATACCCATATCGCATTAATATATCGGATTCCTTATGCCCTGGCATATGAAAAGATATTGTGTCCGTCTTCTTATAATTCACTAAAAAATCATATATCGGTGTTGAAACTCCCATACTTTATCTCTCTTTCCATTTAGATTCATTAGACTTATTTTACCATATTTTATAAAGGTAAAAGTAGCTATTTAAAATATCTTTGTAATTTATATACAAAAGATAAATATACATAGTGAAGATTTGCCACGCAAACCCTTCCTAAATTTGAAATCTTAAATCTTAAACAGAGATGCCACTGCCTCTGCTGCCTTAATCCCATCAACAGCAGAAGAGATAATTCCCCCCGCATATCCTGAACCTTCTCCAACGGGAAATAAACCTTCAACATTACTCTGAGAAGTATCGTCTCTTAAAATTCTAACAGGTGATGAACTCCTGGTTTCAACAGCAGTAAGAACTGCATCCTCTGTATCGAAACCCCTTAATTTCTTTGCCATCTCTGGGATTGCTTCTTTTAAAGAATCCACAACATAATTAGGAAGACAATTGCTTATATCCGTCCAGAAAACACCTGGTCTATAGGTAGGTTTAACTTCACCTTCTTCTTTTGAAGGTGTCCCCTTAATAAAATCTCCTAATTTTTGCACGGGTGCCTTATAACACATACCTGCTAATTGCCATGCTTTTTTTTCCCACACCCTCTGAAAATCTATGCCTGCAAGGGGATGCTCGGACCCAAAATCATTAGGTCGAATGTCGACTAATAAAGCACTATTGGCATTGTCCCCATCTCGTTTGAAATAACTCATGCCATTGGTAACCACCCCTTCACTTTCTGAAGCACTGGCTACTACTACGCCTCCTGGACACATGCAAAAGGTATAAGCCCCTCTGTCATTTTTACAATGATGAACCAATTTGTAATCTGCAGCGCCCAATCTTGGATGCCCTGTATGTTTTTTGTACTGAGTTTTATCTATTAATTCTTGAGGGTGTTCTATTCTTACTCCCATTGAAAAGGCTTTTTGCTCCATTTTAGTTCCTTTGTTATAAAGCATTTCAAAGGTATCTCTGGCACTATGGCCTAATCCTAAAATCACAGAATTCGTGATTATTTCTTCATTTTGATTAATTTCTATTGCTTTTATCTGGTCGTCCTGTATTAAAATATCTGTCATTTTACAATTAAACCGGATTTCTCCGCCTAACTCTATGATTTTCTTTCTGATGTTTTTAACAACCTCTTGAAGAATATCTGTTCCCACATGTGGTTTTTGTTTATACAAGATATTCTGAGGAGCACCTGCAGAGATAAGCTCATTTAGAACCTTTCGGCAACGCACTGTATCTTTAATCCGAGTTGTCAGCTTTCCATCTGAAAAAGTGCCTGCTCCACCTTCTCCAAATTGAACATTAGAATCCGTATTAAGTGTTCCTTGATCCCAAAACAGTTCAACATCTTTTGCTCTTTCCTCTACTGCCTTTCCTCTTTCAATAACCAAGGGCTTATACCCCATTTCAGCTAGAATAAGGGCTGAAAACATACCGCTTGGTCCAAAACCTACAATTACAGGTCTCCCTTCAATAGGCCTCGACCCTTGCTCTACGTATCTATATGTTTCATCTGGTGATTTGGTAATTTTCATAGAATGACCATGATTCAGTATCGTTTCTTCATCTTCGATCTCGACATCCACTGTATATACAAAATGTATGTGCCCTTTTCTTGCATCTATGGATTCTTTATAAACATAATAAGAAATTATTTTCAATTCTTCTATCCCAAGTTTTTCAGATATCTTCTTAGGAATCTGTTCAATATCTTCATCAATATCAAGTTTAATCTCAGGTATTCTTAACATTTTATTCTCCTTTAAGGTAAGGGGACACACCTCTCTCTCATTGGTCTATCTTTTAGAGGAATGTCCCCAATTATTTAAATTTGTAATTTAAGATTTAGGATTTAGGATCAGAAGATTTTGTGCTTTTTGCAAAATCATCCTTAATTCTTAATTCTTAATTTTTAATTTTTAATTCTTTTGCTGCATTTTCTCCTGCAATATATCCTGTTGACCAAGCCCATTGTAGATTGTAACCGCCGCATATGCCATCTACATCTATGATTTCTCCAGCAAAAAATAATCCTGGTACTTTTAATGATTCCATGGTATCAGCATCTATTTCATCCGTAGATATGCCACCCGCTGTCACCTGAGCATGTTCCCAGGATCGCGTTCCCAGTACTGGTACTTTCCATTCTTTCAGGGTATGAACGAGGCCATTGATTTGTTGTGGCGTAAGCTTTGAACAATTTTCACGAGTTTCTTTAATATCACTTAATTTCAACACCACAGGAATCAATCCTTTGTTAATCATCCCAATTAATAACTCTTCAATGGTTTTCGAGTTGGAATAAGATAATCTGCCTTGAATCCTCTTTATTAAGTCATTATGAGTATATTCTGGAAATAAATCTATTAAGATGCTACATTTTTTATTCTTTTTTATACACCCATTGACTTCTCTACTCAAGTCAAATATACAAATACCTGACAATCCATCTTCGGTAAACTGTATTTCTCCTTTTTGAGTTGCCATGATTTCGTTATCACATTGAAGCTTTACACATCCTTTTACGCGTATACCTTTCACTCTTTTATTATACCATTCATTTGAAAGTACTTGTACCAATGCAGGATGTGGTGTCACAACCTTATGTCCAAGGGATTGCGCCAATTTAAAACCATCTCCATGACATCCAAATTGTGGTCCTGCCTTTCCGCCACAAGCCATGATGATTTCTGCTGCTTCCAGTACGGTTTCTTTTCCTAAAAATAGTTTAAAACCTTTTACTGTTTTTTCAATTTTTATAACTGGTTTATTGTAAACCACCTCTATCTTAAGCTTATCAATCTCCATTCTTAGTACATCTAAAACCGAAGCGGCTTGATCTGAAAAGGGATACACCCTACCTTCTGATTCTACTTTATGTAGGATACCAAGTTCTTCAAAAAAATTAATGGTTTCCTCTACACTGAAATTTTTCAACACTTTTGAAATAAATAACGGATCACTCTCATAATAATTTTGCCCATGACAATTGACATTGGTCATATTGCATCTTCCATTGCCCGTTGCTAATATTTTTCTGCCAATGCGATCCCTTTTATCCACTATGACAACATTGGCTCCCTTTCGTGCAGCCCCAATTGCTGCAACCAATCCAGAAGCGCCACCGCCAATAATAACTATCTGATTCATATTCATTATTATTCACCTTTATCTATTTTATATTTTGCATTTATCTATTTCTTTGATAAAAGCATTTACAACATGTGGATCAAATTGTGTACCTGAATGCTTCTTAAGCTCTTTTATTGCTATTTCCTTTGTCAAGGCTTTACCATACATTTCTCATGGCATCGTATTTATCTATAATTTTTTTCTGGTTCTAAGGTTATTATATTCTAATAACCAACAAGCTTCAACGTTCATTTACTCTTTCACGATACAAGAATAGCCATCGGGTATACCCGATGGCTATCAATTAATACACATGTGGCTTATGTTACCCCATGAATAGTTCCATATCTTCATTTACCGTTCCAATCCCAGCAATGCCAAAAGTATCCACAAGCACCTTTGCAACATTAGCTGATAGGAATCCAGGTAGAGTAGGTCCTAAGTGAATGTTCTTCACACCTAATGATAACAGTGCAAGTAATACAATAACTGCCTTTTGCTCATACCACGCGATATTATATGCTATGGGAAGTTCATTGATATCATTTAATTCAAATACTTCTTTTAACTTAAGGGCTATGACTGCTAATGAATAAGAGTCATTACATTGTCCTGCATCCAATACTCTTGGAATACCACCAATATCACCTAAGTTTAACTTATTGTATCTATATTTTGCACATCCCGCTGTTAGAATAACGGTGTCTTTTGGTAGCTTTTCAGCAAACTCTGTATAATAATCTCTTGATTTCATTCTGCCATCACAGCCAGCCATAACAAAGAATTTTTTAATAGCGCCTGTTTTTACTGCATCCACAACTTTATCTGCCAAAGCAAATACTTGTTCATGGGCGAATCCGCCAACAATGGTTC
>JADQBM010000046.1 GCA_016278615.1 Clostridia bacterium
ACCGTGTATGTAGGGACAGGGCTTGCCCCTGTCCGTAATGATGGGATAACAATGCGTAAATTGATGCGGGCAACCGCAAGGGTCGTCCCTACGAAAACGTGAATTGATGCGGGGACACCGTGTATGTAGGAAAGGGCTTGCCCCTGTCCGTAATGATGAGATACAATGCGTAAGTTGATGCGGACAACCGCAAGGGTCGTCCCTACGGAAAACGTGAATTGATGCGGGGACACCGTGTATGTAGGGACAGGGCTTGCCCCTGTCCGTAATGATGGGATACAATGCGTGAATTGATGCGGACAACCGCAAGGGTTGTCCCTACCGAAAAACGGATTGGACAACCGCAAGGGTCATCCCTACGAAATTATTATAATTATTTGGAGAATTATGGTATCATGTATACAATAATGTAATAAATTTACAATTATTAATACAATCAATGGGATGTGAGTATTTGAATTTACTTAAAAGAAAGAACTTAAGATTAAGAGATTACGATTATAGTCAAGAAGGGTGCTATTTTGTTACAACGTGTACACAAAAGAAGAAACTTTTATTTGGAATAATTGAAAATGGTCACATGGCCTTAAATGATTATGGGCAAATTGCTAAAACCAATATAGATAATTTATCAAATTTGTATTGCAATATATTTATTGATAAATATGTTATTATGCCAAACCATATTCATTTGTTAATTTTGATAGAAGATGGACAACCGCAAGGGTTGTCCCTACCAAGAATTATTGGTGCAATGAAATCATTAATTTCAATAAATATATTATCAAGATATAAAAATCAGAAATATATAGGCAAGATATTTCAACGATCTTACCATGACCACATTATCCGAAATGATGTGGATTATCAGCAGATTTGCAAATATATAGAAACAAATCCTTTGAAATGGGAGTTGGATGATTATTATATTTCCTGTGATGAATGATGCGGACAACCGCAAGGGTCGTCCCTACGCGAAAGAAACGGATCGGACAACCGCAAGGGTCGTCCCTACGCGAAAGAAACGGATCGGACAACCGCAAGGGTCGTCCCTACGCGAAAGAAACGGATCGGACAACTGCAAGAGTTGTCCCTACGGGTATTTTATAATACAATAGGTAAAAGGAAAATTTTAGAAACATAGGGGAGAGAATATGAAGGGTGGATTGTATAGGCCTAAATTATTACGTAGGCAGCGTATTAATAAAATGTTTGAGGGAATATTTAAAGTTCCACTTTTTATTCTGATTTCATCTATGGGTTATGGGAAGACAACAGCAGTAAAAGAGTTTCTTAATTCTAAAAAAAATCTTCTACATGTATGGTTTTCGTTAGATAATGAAGAGAGTGATGAATTGTGGATGTGGCAGAAATTTTGTCAAAGTTTTGAGGATATCAATTTAGATTTATCCAAGCAATTTGCAGAATACGGATTGCCACAATCTTTAGTGGATATTGAACGTATTATTAAGACTATAAAGAAAACAGTGACCCAACATACGGTTTTGGTTATAGATGATTACCATGAAAATAAAAGTGAACATATGAATGCTTTTCTTATGGCCTTTGCCAGGGCAGATGTTTCTAAACTGCATATCGTAATTATTAGTCGTAGTATCCCCAATATCTCTATTGATGAGCTTGTACTAAAAGGTCTATGTATAGAGATTCCTCAGGACAAATTTGAATTTAATAAAGAGGAAACAGTTGAGTTTTTTGAAAGAAATGGAATTGTCCTTTCTTGTGAGGAGCAAGATTTATTAATAAGAAACACCGATGGTTGGGTGGCCGCCATCTATCTTGCTTTGCTGAAGTATACTGAGAATAAAACGGTTGGGGATATACGAGATATTACACGGTTGATTAAAACAGCGGTGTACGATAAATTTGATGAAGAGATACAACAAGTTCTTCTAAAGATTTCTCTTTTTGAAAGCTTTAGTATCGATGGCGCTATATTTGTAACTAAAAATAGAAAAGCGGGTAAGCTGATACGTGAAATTGCGGACAATAATTGCTTTTTACGATATGATAGCAAAAACAGGGTTTATTATATTCATGCTATATTAAAGGCAATGCTGCGAGAACTCTTTGCTGTTTCTGATATAGACAAAGGGACTCTGTTTTCTCGTTGCGGAGATTGGTGCGCTAAAGAAGATAGGCGCATTGAAGCAGTTGAATTTTATCATAAGGCCGGATGTTATGAGAAAATTCTTGGCATATATGAGCTAGTGGGCTCGGCAGAGCTTATAGACAGAGCACCACATATCATTGTAAATGCTTTTAATGATATGGATAAAAACCTGAAGCTCTCCTATCCAATGGCATATATTACTTACATATACTCTTATATGTTGGCAGTAAATACTATAGAAGGCGCAAAGTTGCTTTATGAGGCAAAAGAATTCTATGAGGCAAACAACGAACTTATGGACAAGGAACAGATTTTAGGTGAAATTACCCTTGCAGGAGCTGTTCTGCTTTTTAATGATGTCCCGGCTATGAGCGAATGCCATAAAAAAGCTTACAATCTTTTTAGGGGTGCAAGTTCCAAAATAGTAAACGCCAATTCTATATTCACTTGTGGTTCACCCCATACCCTCTACCTCTATCATAAGAAAGAGGAAAACTTGCTTCCCCTTGTTGAGTTCATAGAAAGAGACAATTGGTTTCACACTCATGTGTCAAATGGTTGCGGAACAGGCTTTGAGTATATAGCAAGAGCAGAATACTGCCTTGAAACTGGTAATTTGGTTCATGCAGAGATTTCAGCATACAAAGCCATATTAAAAACAAAAACCAATAATCAGCTGAGCCTTACCATTTGTGGGGCTTTGTGTCTTGCTCGCCTTGCTGTCCTAAATGGAAGACCCCAAGAGGCTTTTGACTTATTGGATGAATACCGGACAGAAGTGGAAGCCGTAGGCAATCCCATACTCATCAACGGCATTGATATTGCGGAAGGGTATATATGTGGCAGTTTAGGAAAGTTAGAGCAAATACCTAAATGGCTGCAGGAGGGAGACTTATCTCATAACGATCTTTTCTTTCAAGGAATGGGCATCAGCTATATTGTTACTGGAAAATCAGCTATTCTCAAAAAGAATTATCTAGAGCTGGAAATTATTGTTGAGAATATGAGAGAAGCTTACAAGCCAAACAATCATATATTCGGACTTATCTATGCAGGTATCTATGAGGCATTATCAAAAAAATATTTATATGATATGAAAAGCGCTGCGGAATCCCTTGTTTTTGTTATGAAAACTGCTCAGGCTGACAACATCATAATGCCATTTGTAGAAAATATGCCGGAGCTGAGACCGATTTTAAAGGAAATAGAAAGAACCCATGAGGGTGTATGGATAAATAGAGTGCTTTGCCTCGGAAAAAGATTTATGAAAAGCTATGAAAAAATAAATAATTTAGAAAAAATTGAACCACTTACAGAAAGAGAACAAGAGGTTTTAACCCTATTAGGTGAAGGTTTTAAACAAAAGGAGATTGCTCAGGGACTCTGTGTATCCACGAATACAGTGAGAAGACATTTGCAAAATGTTTACGAAAAGCTTAATGTCAATAACAAAACCCTTGCCATAAACAAAGCAAAAGAGTTGAATATGATTCCATAAAGGACATTCGACCATTTAATATCAGGAATCTGAAATAATAAATGGTACTTTTATGTGATAGGCAAGATTAAAAAAAACCACTATGATTTCCATATAGTGGATTTTTTATTGTGAAAAAGGAGAAGAGCATGAACAAAATACTTTCGGTACAGTTTTTAGACAATTACAAAATTGCAGTAGAGCTTGAAAACGGATCAAGTTTTGTGTATAACCTTAAGCCAAAGCTTAAGACAGCTCGATTTGCAGCTCTTGAGGATATTGATTTTTTTAAAAGTGGTATTCTGGTTGAGAAAGATTTTATAAAGTGGAGCGACAGTTTGATGTTATATGCCTATGAAATGTTGGATGGTATGAAAAAATAAGGATTAAAATCACAATGAATTTAGAAATAATTAAGGAGGGTTTCCAATGAAGGGATACACTTTAACCCAGTTTGGAGAAACCAGTGCAGAAAAAAAAATGAGACAATTACTAAAGATCACCATGAAATTAAGTATTTGTATGTTAATAGCATGCTTGATTATGGGGGTCTTTTTTCCGGATGTGGCCTATGGAGTAGATGTAAATACTTCGCATGAAGCAGGAAAGAAGATCGCAGCAGGAGGGTTTCATGGCATAGCGATCAATCATGATGGCACGGTGGAGGCTTGGGGAAATGATAATCAAAATCAGTGTAAAGTTCCTACTGGCCTTTCGGATGTGATAGCGGTATCAGGAGGATACACCTTCTCCATGGCACTAAAGTCTGACGGTACAGTGGAAGTGTGGGGTAATAATACTTACAACCAGTGCATTGTGCCTACAGACTTATCTAATGTTAAAGCAATATCTGCAGGGTATTATCACGGTCTGGCGCTTAAAGAAGATGGCACGGTGGTAGGCTGGGGTCTAAACAACAAAGGGCAGCGTACTATAACAGGCTCCAATAATGTGGCGGTAGCAGGAGGACGACTTCATTCTCTTGCATTAAAGGCGGACGGCACAGTAGAGGCTTTTGGGGCTGATGGTATGGGGCAGTGTACTGTGCCCACAGGTCTTTCTGATGTGGTGGATGTATCTGCAGGATACTATCATTCTATTGCATTGAAGTCAGACGGTACGGTTGTGGCCTGGGGAGCGAATGACCAGGGCCAGCGTGTTGTCCCAGCAAGTATTTCTGATGTAGTAGCAGTGTCGGCGGGAGGTTATTTTAACCTCGCATTGAAATTAGACGGCACGGTAGTAGCCTGGGGGTCTAATTCGCATGGACAGACTGACGTGCCAGATGGGTTGTCAGATGTGGTGGCAGTTTCAGCAGGATATAATTACAGTTTGGCATTAAAGTCCGACGGTACGGTTGTAACTTGGGGAAATAATAATCAGTTCCAGTGTAATGTGCCGGAAGGGCTTAATCTTTCTGGATGCCTTAGTGACCTTGTGGTAAGTGAGGCTATAACACCGAACTTTAATCGTGATACCCTAGATTATTCGATTGATGTAGATAATGACATCACCCAACTGGAGCTGACGGCTACTTTAGAAGATGATGACGCTAACCAACTTTCTATTCAGGTTCAAGGGGAGGAGAGCGGCACAAGCCTTCCATTGGAGGAGGGAGTTAATAGCGTTATAGTGGAGGTCTCGACCCCATCTTGTGGATTGAAGCGTACTTACACATTAACGGTTAATCGGGCAATTGTGATTCCGGAAAATGTAATAGCCTCTAAAGAGGAAGGAAAGAAGATTTCAGCAGGGTATTTTTTCTCCATGGTACTAAAGCCTGATGGAACGGCAGTGGCTTGGGGAGATAACGGATTTTATCAGTGTGTTGTGCCAGAAAACTTATCTGGAGTTATGGTGTCGGCAGGTGGAAATCATGCTTTGGCATTAAGGACTGAGGGGGCAATTGAGGCTTGGGGTAATAATGATATAAATCAGTGTAACCCACCAACAGGGCTTTCTGAGGCTGTTGCAGTGGCAGCAGGATTTAAACATTCCCTAGCCTTGAAATCAAATGATACAGTGGAGGCCTGGGGAGCCAATGACAAAGGACAGTGTGACGTACCCATAGGGCTTTCAAATGTAGTGGAAGTGTCAGCAGGAATGCGTCACTCTTTGGCACTAAAGTCCAACGGAATGGTGGAAGTCTGGGGTGCTACTGGCTTGGGTCAGTGTGATGTACCATTAGGACTCTCTGGTGTAGTGGCAGTATCAGCAGGATATAATCATTCTCTGGCTTTGAAATCAGACGGTACAGTAGAAGCTTGGGGGGATAACGGTAGTTTTCAATGTGAAGTACCCAATGGGCTTACTGATGTCGTAGCTGTATCTGCAGGAGGTAATCATTCACTCGCATTGAAATCAGATGGTACGGTAGTGGCCTGGGGAGATAATACTAAAGGTCAATGTAATGTCAGTGAACTAACTGATGTGGTGGCCATATCGGCAGGATGGTATCATTCTCTTGCGCTGAAGTCAGATGGAACGGTAGTGGCCTGGGGTGCTGGCGGACGAGGACAGTGTGAGGTGCCGGAAGGGCTTAATCTTTCTGGATGTCTTAGTGGGCTTGCGGTTAGTGAGGCTTTTTTAATTCCGGAATTTGATTCTGAAATCCTCGATTATGTGATTTATGTGGATAATGCCACAACAGAACTGGAACTGACGGCTACTTTGGCAGACAAATCCCATAAATTATATATTCAAGATCAAGAGCAGGAGCAGGAGAGCGGCGTTGCAAAAAACATTTCATCATTGTTGGTGGGATCTAACATCGTCACAGTGGAGGTCTCTATTCCATCTTCTAGGCTGTTGCGTAGGTATACGATGAATATCAACCGAATGGGGGAAACGCTTTCACCCAGTGTGGATGTAACCAAAGCCAAAGAGGCAGGCAGGAGGATTTCCGCAGGACAAAACCATTCTTTGGCATTGAAGAATGATGGACGTATAGTAGCATGGGGCAGTAATGGTAATGATAATGGTGAGGGTAAATGTGATGTACCGGAAGGACTTTTCGCAGAGGAAGTATCCGCAGGGCAACTGCACTCTCTGGCCATAAGGACAGGGGGGGCCATTGAGGCTTGGGGAGATAATACTTACGATCAGTGTGAAGTAAGGACGGGACCTGCTATACAGATTATACAGATATCTGCAGGATATTATCATTCTTTGGCATTAATGTCAGACGGTACAGTGGAGGCTTGGGGCCATGGGAGCGAAGGAGCATGTGTTGTACCGGTAGGGCTTTCCAATGTGGTAGAGGTGTCGGCAGGATATTATTGGTCCATGGCATTAAAATCTGATGGAACGGTTGTGGCTTGGGGACTTGAAGATGACGGGCAGTGTGCTGTGACAGGGCTGACAGATGTGGTCGCTATATCTGCGGGGGTTGCTCACGGGTTGGCGTTAAAGACGGATGGAACGGTAGTGGCTTGGGGGTTAAATGATGAGGAGCATCGCCAGTGCGATGTGCCAGGGAATCTAAACAATGTCGTGGCAGTATCTGCAGGGCAATATCATTCATTGGCGTTGAAGTCAGACGGCACAGTGGAGGTCTGGGGATCTAATACCCATGGTCAATGTGATGTGCCAGAAGGGCTATCAGATGTCGTAGCGATATCGGCGGGAGGTTATCACTCTATAGCGCTAAAATCCGATGGATCAGTTGTGGCTTGGGGTGCTAATAATGCAGATCAAATCGCTGTGCCAGAAAATCTTAACCTAGCGGGTAGTTTGAGTGATCTTACCGTAAGTGATGGGGTTTTGGATCCAGAGTTTGATCCCGATATTCTGAATTATAGTGTAGATGTAGGGCGTTCCGCTAATCTGGATATTACCGCTACTTTGGCCAACAGCTCCAATGAACTTCGCATACAAGGGCAGATTAGGGCCAGCGGTACACCTGTAACCATCTCTTCGCTGGCAGTGGGATCTAATGGGATCGCAGTTGAAGTCGCTACGCCATCCTGTGGGTTAACCCGGTCCTATATGGTGACGGTAAAACGAAGTGGGTCACGGCATAAAGAGCCAACTGTAAAAGCAGATTTTACGGCAGGGTCCTTTAAGCGAAGCTTACCTGTTGAAATTAACAAAGTGAAGGATGTAACTTTAAGCTTGGAAAAAGAACTGTTGGAGGATGCCTTTAAAAACGCCAGAATTGATAGTGAAGGCTTAAGGACGGTCTATGCTGAAATGCCTAAAGTGAAGGGTGCACAATCCTATGGACTTGAGCTGCCGGCGTCAGTACTTGATTCGGGTGAAGATAGAAAAATAGAATTAAAAAGTGAAGTGGGAACCATGACTCTGCCAGGCAATATGCTGGAGGGTTTGGATTTGGAGAGCGGCAGAAACATAGGAATTAGCATTGGCGTAGCAGACAAATCGAACCTTTCAAAGGAAATAAAGGACCTTCTAAGTGGAAAGCCTATGGTGGAACTGAAGCTTTTGAATGGAAATAAGACAATTGAGTGGGATAACCCAGATGCGCCAGTGACCGTATCGATTCCATATAAACCCACAGCAGAAGAACTTACTGACCCTGAACACATTACGATCTGGTACATGGACGGCAAAGGCGATGTTGTAGAGGTGCCATCGGGAAGATATGATCCCACTACAGGGATAGTCACATTTAGTACCACTCACTTTAGTGATTACGCAGTTGTTTATGTGATAAAGACTTTTAATGACTTAGGAAGCGTAGAATGGGCGAAAGACTCCGTTGAGATTCTTGCATCAAAAGGAATTTTGAAGGGAATGTCAGAAAAAGAATTTTCTCCCCAAACCAATATAATCAGGGCAGACTTCTTGTATTTCCTCGTTAGAACCTTAGATGTTGATGCCAAGTTTGAAGGAAATTTTAGCGATATTAGAAAGGATGCCTATTATTATAAGGAAATCGGCATTGCCAAGAAACTTGGGATTACCACCGGAACGGGAAATAATAAATTTACCCCTGATGCAAGCATCACAAGACAAGACATGATGGTATTAACAGAAAGAACTTTGAGGATGCTGGGAAAATTGGAAAATCAGGGTGCGGCTTCAGATTTGGAGGCATTTAATGACACAGTTCTTATAAAAGACTATGCCATAGACAGTATTGCTTCTCTTGTAAAGGAAGGGTTAATAGTTGGGAGCAATGATACAATTAGCCCTCTGAGCAATACAACAAGAGCAGAAGCCTCAGTATTTTTGTATAGAATATACAACATGAACTAAGAACACATTCTTATCAACAAATAAGAATAAAAATAAAAAGCAGAAAGGTTGTAGTTAACAACCATCTGCTTTTTTTGAGCACGTTATTAATATTTGTCTAATCTTGTTGTAACAAGTGAATGAAGAACCTCATATAATTTATTGAAGACAGAAAAAAGGAGGTGTATATATTTGAAATATTATAATGAAAGAGGAGAAAGAATAAAAATTTATAGAGAATGTGATGAATTCGTTCCGCACAGGGATAGACATTGCTGTGATGATTTCTGTGATGATTTCTGTGATGATTTTGATAAATGTAAAGATGATGATTGTAATATAAAAATTATTATAGATTGTAAACGCAAAAAAAGACGAAAAGGTGCAACAGGCCCAACAGGCCCAACAGGCCCAACAGGCCCAACAGGACCTACAGGACCTACAGGACCTACAGGCCCAACAGGACCTACAGGACCTACAGGACCTACAGGCCCAACAGGACCCACAGGAGCAACTGGAGCAACTGGAGCAACTGGAGCAACCGGAGCAACTGGAGCCACTGGAGCAACCGGAGCAACTGGAGCCACTGGAGCAACAGGAGCAACTGGAGCCACTGGAGCCACAGGAGCAACCGGAGCAACTGGAGCCACTGGAGCAACAGGAGCAACCGGAGCAACTGGAAGAACTGGAGCCACTGGAGCAACTGGAGCCACTGGAGCCACAGGAGCCACTGGAGCAACTGGAGCCACAGGAGCAACTGGAGCCACTGGAGCAACTGGAGCCACTGGAGCAACTGGAGCCACAGGAGCAACTGGCGCAACTGGAGCAACAGGAGCAACCGGAGCAACTGGAAGAACTGGAGCCACTGGAGTCACTGGAGCAACAGGAGCAACCGGAGCAACTGGAGCCACTGGAGCAACTGGAGCAACAGGAGTCACTGGAGCCACCGGAGCCACAGGAGCAACTGGAGCAACCGGAGCAACTGGAGCCACTGGAGCCACAGGAGCAACCGGAGCAACTGGAAGAACTGGAGCCACAGGAGCAACTGGAGCCACAGGAGCAACTGGAGCCACTGGAGCAACTGGAGCCACTGGAGCAACTGGAGCCCCTGCAGCATGTCAAGCAACAGGAGAATTGGTTGTAAATGGAGGAATGGAAGCCTTTACTGGAAATGTTCCAACAGGTTGGGTGACCACAACTCCGTTGGTAGTATCTCCTGAAATGGGTTCAGGAAGAATTCACTCAGGTAATGCTTCAGTACAGTTGCAAGATGGTGCAAATCTGAGTCAAACAATAACCGCTGTTACACCTGGATGTTTCTATGAATTCTCTTTTCATGCAAATGCGGATGGTGCTCAAGTAGCAGTAACAGCTAATGTTATTTTTGTTACTACCACTGGAAATGTCAGTGGTGCAACAATTAATGTTAACGAACAAGATATACCAACAGCCCAAGCAGAATTCAATTATTATAACATCATAACTTCTGTAGCACCAGCAAATACAATTGCTGCGATTATAGAGTTCTCTGTAGAAGCTGAAGGACAGCAGTCATTGTATTTAGATGATGTATCATTTGCTGTTCAATAGATTGATTTATTCTTTTAACAATAGATTAGATTTAAGTTAATAGGCAGTTGCTATTTATCATTAATATTTTTACCAGTAGCTGCTTGCAATTGAAATAAAAGGGGGAAGTGTTTACCATTTCCCTCTTACATAACTTTAGGAGGTATATAAATGACAACTTTTAGTCTATGTATGATTGTAAAAAATGAGGAAGATATTCTTGCAAGATGTTTGGAATCCATACAGGATATTGTAGATGAAATCATCATTGTTGATACTGGTTCAAATGATAAAACAAAAGAGATCGCAGAAAGTTTTAATTCCAAAATATATGACTTCCAATGGATTGATGACTTTTCAGCTGCAAGAAACTTTTCTTTTTCCAAGGCAACCATGGAATATATATTATGGTTGGATGCGGATGATGTTATCCTTGAAACAGACAGGAAAAAGCTTAAACAACTTAAAGAAAATTTAGATCCATCAACAGATGCGGTTATGATGAAATATAATTATGCCTTTGATGAATTTGGAAATGTAACCTTATGCTTTTTCAGAGAACGTTTAGTCAAGAGAAGTAAAAACCCAAAATGGCATGACCCGATTCATGAGTTTATAGGGATTGATGGCAATATTATAAATTCAGATATTTGTGTGACCCATAAAAGGGTACACGATAATTCAGATAGAAATATAAAAATTTTTGAGAAATTAGTTTCTGAGGGAAGGGTCTTGACGCCTCGAAACCTTTTTTATTATGCAAAAGAATTGTATTACCATGACAAGCACCATGAAGCCATAGAGTATTTCAACAGGTTTTTAGATTCAGGTGAAGGCTGGGTAGAGGATATTATTAATACGTGCTACCACCTTTCTATCTGCTATAGTTCCACAAATAATAAAATAGAAACCCTCAAATCTTTATTTAAAAGCTTTGAGTATGATTTACCCAGGGCTGAAATATGTTGCCAATTAGGAAATTACTATTTAGGGGAAGAAGACTATCATAAAGCAATATTTTGGTATGAACTTGCTACCAAATTAAAAAAACCAGACAATAATTGGGGCTTTATATTAGAAGATTGTTGGGGGTTTATACCCAATATTCAATTGTGCTTATGTTATGACAGAATTGGTAATATTGAAGAATCCATCAGGCATAACAACAAGGCTGCAGAATATAAGCCAAACGCATCAGCTGTGTTGTATAACAAAAAATATTTTGAGAGTATCGAGAAAGAAAGTACTTCAAATCAGAATATAAAACCAAGAAACAAGCTTTTAGAAGGGATCTTTAAGATCGTAAGTTCTATTTTTTTTTGGGCTGATTCTAAGAAATTGAGAATCGTTCAAGTTGCACCGGATATATATGCACTTCCTCCTACAAATTATGGAGGCATTGAAAAAATTGTATATGAAACAACTGAAGATTTGGTAAGGAGAGGTCATGAGGTTTATTTATATGCACCCAAGGGAACCACTACAAGTGCTAATCTTATTGCATATGAACATGATGACCCTTGGAATGAACAAGCAATGGTTAATTATATTAAGAAAACACTTCCTGAAAACATTGATGTCATTCATGATCATACCCATCACTCAATAATAGGAAGAGAAGGCTTGCACACTCCAACGATATGCACCATTCATAGTCCAGTAAAAAATCCAGTAAAAAATCCTATTTTTATTAGTAAAAGATCCCGTGAATTATTTGGTCAAGATAATGACTTTCAAGTTTATAATGGCATAAACCTAGATGAATATGAATTCAGTGATAGTAAAGATGACTATTTATTATATTTAGGTGTTTTGAATTATTCTAAAGGAACCCAACATGCTTTGGATGTTGCTATTAGAGGAAATCAGAAGTTAATTGTTGCAGGCCCAGTTCACGACCAGGATTTTTTTCGAAATGAGATAGAACCTCGATTAAAAGAGAATCCTAATATTCAGTATGTTGGACCCGTAGGAGGAAAGGAAAAACAGGATTTGTTAAAGCATGCTAAATGTCTGTTGTTTCCTACATCATATGAAGAGCCTTTTGGTCTGGTAATGATAGAAGCAATGGCTTGTGGCACTCCAGTTCTTGCATTAAAAAATGGAGCAGTACCGGAAGTGTTGCAAGGCTTTCCAGAGCTTGTTTGCTCCTCGGTGGATGAAATGACAGAAATGGTATTATATCATTGTTTTCCAAGTTCAAAGAAACTTCGAAAGTATGTTGAGAAGAAGTTTCAAGTTAAAAGAATGGTAGATAATTATATTAAGATATATATAAATGTAACATTTAATACTGATACTTGCTTGATTAAATTAAAGGCTATTAAAGATTATTTTTTATTTAAAAGACGACATGGCAAGGGAAGACCCTTACAAATTGTTCAAATAGCTCCTGATTATTATCCAATTCCTCCTAAGAATTATGGGGGAATCGAAAGGGTTATTTATAGCTTAACTGAAGAGCTTGTGAAAATGGGGCATAATGTTTATCTTTTTGCGCCGGAAGGAAGTCAATGTAGTGCTAACATTATAAATTATGAACATTCTGGAGTAAATCCTGAAGAAATCGCTGCATTTGTTAAAAAGTCCTTGCCCGCCAATATAGATATCATACATGACCATACTCATTATTCGGTAATAGGCAAGGAGAATCTTAAAATACCAACTGTATGCACCATTCATACGCCTGTTAACAATCCTGTTAAGCATCCAATTTATGTGAGTGAAAGCGCTTTGAAGATACATGCAGAAGGGAAGGGTTATTTTGTTTATAATGGCATTGACCCTGAAGAATTTGAATTTTGCGAGGATAAAGAGGATTATATTCTTTATATGGGAATGTTAGTTTGGTACAAAGGGATTGTTCATGCATTAGAGGTAGCAGAAAGAACAGGAAAGAATTTGATTATTGCTGGACCCATCTATGATATGGAATACTATAAAAATGAAATTGAACCCAAAATAGAAAACAACTCTAATATTAAATACATTGGAGAAGTGGGTGGAAAAGAGCGACAAGACTTATTAAAGAAGGCAAAATATCTACTGCTTCCAACAGTATGTGATGAGCCTTTTGGACTTATTATGGTGGAAGCGATGGCTTGTGGGACACCTGTGTTGGCTTTCGCTAACGGTGCAGTTCCTGAAGTTTTGCAAGGATTTCCTGAGTTTATATGCAACTCGGTTGATGAAATGGTTGGAAAGGTATTGTATCAATCCTTTTCAAATCCAAAAGCATTACGTCAATATGTTGTTGATCATTTTACCAATGATAAGATGGTAGAAGGATATCTCAAAATCTATAATGAGGTTATAAATAGAGAATAGAAAAGAAAAATCCAAAAAATAAAAACCTAAAAAGTTTAGTTAATAAAAGATCCAAATTTCTTGGATCTTTTATTCTTAAAAAATATAAACTTTGATTCTTGCCTAAAATCCCTTACAATCTTGGAAAGGGAGTCACACCTTTCTTATAGGTTGATAAGCTGACTATTATTAATAGCAATGCAGATACAATTGAGCCAGGAACTGATGACCCTAATCCAAAAGGTGATCCTGCAAGTTGCCATGAGCAACTTACTATAAAGCCCCCGAAAATTCCTGCATACATGCCCTGCTTTGTCGCCTTCTTCCAAAACAAAGAGGCGAAAGCAGGGATGCCCAGTGATGCTGCATAGAAGGTCCAAGCAAACATAAGAGCGTTAAATGCAGCTCTGAAATAAAATGCAACTAAAAACGCACCTATTCCTGCGATGCCTGTGCAAATTCTTGATATTCTAAGTTCTGTTTTATCATCCATATTTGGAATTATTGATTTTCCAATATCTTTGATTATTGTTTGAACAGCAATTAACAAATATGTATCTGCAGAGGACATTAATACTGCAAATAAACCGGCTAATGTTAATCCTGAAAGTCCTACAGGTAAATATTCTAATATTAATATAGGAATGACAGCGTCTTGAGTTCCATATTGCGCAATAAGATCTGGAAGAAGTACTTGTCCACAAAGGCCTAATATTACAATCATTACGATTGCATAACCATAAGAAGTACTGCCTAAAAACATTCCTCTTTTAGCAGTTTTAGAATCTTTTGCTGCAAACGCTCTCTGCCACATTTCGGCTCCAGCTATTGTAAAAACTAAATTTGTAAAGATCCAACCAACTACTTGTAAATCAGGTTTCAGTTGCAACATTTCCGGTGCAACTGATTGAGAAAGCACATTAAATCCGCCAATTTTGGATACGGCTACCACGGGCAATACGATCAACACCATAATTAATATGATTCCAAATTGAACTAAATCTGTATAAACAACACCAAATAGTCCTGAAAAAATTGTATATACAGTAAAGATCAATACTGCAATTAAAGCACCGAGTTCATAAGAAAGTCCACCCATTGTTTTTAGAATGGTTGCAGTGGCGGATACTTGGGCCCCTACTGTTGCCATCATAGTGAAGGCTACAAGCGCAGCTGTAAGATATTTAACCCCTTTACCAAATCTGTATTCCATTAATTCTGGCATAGATGCTATCCTGTTTTTTATGCCTATTTTACTTATTCTTCCTGATATCATAGAAAATACGTACATCCCAATCAAGTAAGGAATTCCTATTAATATGGTTACCACACCAGTGTTATAGGCGACACCGCCACTTCCGATTATGGCCCCTCCGCCAATGGTAGAAGCGCCTACTGTAGCCATTATAACAATTGGACCCAAAGACCTTCCGGCAAGATAAAAGTCTTCCGAACCCTTGACTTTTTTTGAAAAGTACAATCCTATCCAAACCATGGCTATTAAATATATAATAATAACCAGGCTATCTAACAGATTAATATTAAACATTTTTAACGACCTCCCTATAAATTAATTTATGTTCATGAAATGACTCTAATTATTCATTTCACTTCCATATATACTGCCACCTCCTTTTCCATATTTATTATTAAAATTATTCAATTATTAACAACCATAATCCCAAAAACGATACCAGTCTTTATAGATGATTTAGTTTAGGATTGCAGTCTATTTCCTTGGGGGGTATTAATTTTGGGTCTTTTTAGTATTCTATGTGTCATTTATCATAGTAAGACCAAATCATATTATCTTGAACAATGGAGTGCTGTATACAAGGATGGAATAGAGTTATATGGAGGGAATTCTGATAGGTTAGTTGTTTCTGTTAGACCATTATGTTATGATTAAGTAAATATTTATTTGATACGGAATGTTCTATTTGTTCTTATTATATTGCAAGTTAATTCTTAAAACTCTATCGAAGATAACTTTTCATAATATTTCGGAAAATGACCTTCAATCTATCTCAGAAATTCTTGCTGGATTCTTTCATTATCGAAAACATATTAATAATAGGACAAGAATATATTTTAAATATATTTTAAATATTTTCATTAACAGTTCAGATTAAATTTTAAAGGAGGACTTGATAATGAGTAGAGTTATTCGATGTGGGCTGACTCAGACCCATCATGAAGTTGATGGTAATGAGCCTGTCCAAAAACATTGGGAGGCTGCAATCAAAAAACATGTAGAGCTTATTGAAGAGGCGGCGAAGAAGGACGTGAAAATTCTTTGTTTCCAAGAGGTTTTTACGGGCCCCTATTTCTGTGCTGAGCAGGAGAAAAAGTGGTATGATTTGGCTGAACGTATTCCTGATGGCCCAACGGTTAAATTAATGCAGGAGCAAGCAAAAAAACATAAAATGGTCCTCATTGTACCCATTTATGAAGAATCCGTAACGGGCGTGTATTTTAATACGGCTGCAGTAATTGATGCAGATGGTGAATATTTAGGAAAATATAGAAAAACCCATATACCTCATGTAGGAACTAAAGATGGTTATGGTTTTTGGGAAAAGTTCTATTTTAAACCAGGCAATTCTGATTGGCCTGTATTTGAAACGGCTTATGCAAAAATCGGCGTATACATCTGTTATGACCGACATTTCCCAGAATGTGCGCGTGCCCTTGGACTTCAAGGAGCTGAAATACTCTTTAATCCATCTGCAACCGTAGCAGGTACTTCTGAGTATTTATGGAAATTAGAGCAGCCAGCTCAAGCTGTAGCCAATGTTTTGTATGTAGGTGCCAATAACCGAATCGGATATGAGTCCCCATGGAATATGGGTGAGTTTTACGGACAAAGTTATTTTTGCAACCCTAAAGGCGAAATGATTGCTGAGGGAAGCAGGGATGAAGAAGGGTTGGTCATAGGAGATCTTGATTTAGATATGATCAGAGAAATCAGAAATAATTGGCAATTTTATCGAGATCGACGTCCTGAGATGTATTTTATTGACGAAGTAGAATAGAAAAATACAGTTTGAAGTTTATAGTTCGTGGTCAAACTAGGTGACAGGAAAGTATTTAAGATTTAAGATTTATGATTTAGGATTGAAGGTAGAGAATTTGCCGATTGGCAAATTCTCTATTGTGTTAAAAGAAAAATAGTTCTTGCATAAAGGGGCATGCCCTTTATGATATAATAAATAAAAATTTGTAAAAGTGTGGGGATATAAGAATGGCATTTTTTGAGTATGGGCAAAAGGAAATTGAGTATTTGAAAAGAAAAGACAAAAAACTTGGGGCTGCAATAGATAAAATAGGCATGCTTCAGAGGAATATTACATTGGATCCTTTTGAAGCACTGATTTCAAGTATTGTGAGTCAGCAGATTTCCAATAAAGCGGCAGATACGGTATGGAGCCGATTTTTAAATGTTATTGAATCTGTGACACCGGAAAGCATTGGACAAACAAAGATAGATGAAATACAAAGTTGTGGTATGTCTTTAAGAAAAGCTGGCTACATAAAGGGGATTGCTGAAGCTGCCATAAGAGGTACCGTTGATTTTGAAAACCTTCATACACGATCGGATGAAGAAATCATTCAAGAACTTTCCGCGCTGTATGGCGTAGGGGTTTGGACAGTTGAAATGCTACTTATTTTTTCCCTTGGCAGGCCGGATGTGGTCAGCTATAAGGATTTAGCCATACGCCGAGGTATGATGAATTTATATGGGCATAAGGAGCTTCCCCCTGAAAGATTTCAACGATATCGAAAAAGATATTCACCTTATGGGTCGGTGGCATCGTTGTATCTTTGGGAAATGTCAGTATTGTGAATTCTGTGATTTACAAGTGTTAAGTATAAATAAACGCCTGCAGCGTAGTTTAAGTAAAAAAGGTAGTGTTAAGTTTAAAAAGACTCCTGCGGAGTAGTATAAGTAAAATATAAGTTTAAACTTAACTTTTTACGGGCAGGTGCAAGACCAGCCCCTACATAACTGTTTCACTTAAACTTAAGCTTAACTTCCACTTTACTTAAACTTAAACTTAAATTTCCACTTAAACTTATACTTAAGCTCACACTTCCACTTCTCATTTATTTTTCAGTTTTTATTTTATCTATCAGTTCACAAAACTGATCAATTTCTTTTTTTATAATCTCTAAGGAATCTATCCAGAAGTCTTCTTTTGTCACATCAATATCCATCATTTTGGCTACATTTTCAATGGTATTTTTGCCTGTTTCTCTGAGCATCTGGTCATATTTTTTGACGAAAACGTCTTTGTCTTTTAAAAACTGGGCGAATAAGCCTTTCGCATAAAGCAGTCCAAAGGCATAAGGGAAGTTATAATAATGAAGTTCTGGGCTATAATAATGGGGCTTGTTAATCCACATATAAGGGTGCAAAGTGTTATGGTCTAAGGCATCTCCATAGGCTTCTTTTTGTGCCTTGAGCATTATTTCTTGAAGTTGCTTGCTGGATAATGAAGACTCACTGGATTTATCAAATAGTTCAGATTCGAAGATGTATCTGCTGAGAATATCAACTATTACCTGAGTGCTTGTTGTTAAACTGTTTTCTAAGACATATAGTGCCTCTGAGGTTTCCAAAGTTTGTAATAGGTTATTCATAACGATTGTTTCACATAAAATGGAGGCAGTCTCTGCTAAAGGCATGGGATAGCTTCGGTTTAAGGGGGATTCCTCAGCGATAATCTGACCGTGATAACCGTGTCCTAATTCATGGGCCAATGTGGAGACATTAGAAAATGAGCCTGTGAAATTTGTAAGAATTCGGCTTTCATTAATAAAAGGCAGATTAAAGCAAAAAGCACCTCCTTTTTTACCTTCTCTGGGTTCAACATCAATCCAGTTTTGTTCAAATGCTTTCTTAGCAAATTCCATTAAGGATGGGCTGAAGCTTGCATAATGATCTATAATGATTCTCTGGGCTTCATCATAAGTATAAGTTTTATTGGATTCTCCAATGGGTGCAAATAAATCATAGAAAGGAAGACCCTTTTTATGCCCTAAAGATTCTCCTTTCTTCTTAAGGTATTTTCGGAATTCAGGTAAATATTTTTTCATGGCATTTAACATTGCTTGAAGGGTATCTGAACTCAATCGCGAATCCATCAAAGTTTTTTCAAGTGAAGACTTATAGCCTCTAAAGCCATTTGTAAAGTCGGCTTCTCGCTTGATGCTACTAATGGACATGGCAATAGCATCTTCAATTTTTTCATAAGATTTTAGTTCTTGTTCATAGGCATGCTTGCGAATTTTAGGGTCTTTATCATAGGCTAAGTTTCTTGCTTCGCTGAGAGGGATTTCCTTTTCTGTACCCTCTATGCGAAGAGAGACCATAAGATTAGAGGTTAACTTTCCATGGAGCTTTGACCAAGCTTCGCCTCCAGTTAGTCGTAATTTTGATATCAAGACTTCTTCTCCATCACTGAGCAAATAGTGGGTTTCTTTTTTATACTCATTCAAATGAAATAAGTTGTCTTTAATTTTGTGATTTTTTTCAGCCAGTAGCTCTAACTGGTCTATGTCTTTTAACCATCTTTTAAATCTAACAAGAGGTGCTGTAAGTTGTGTTAATAGCTGTTCAATAATATCTAAGTACTTTTCTGCCTTTTCATTTTTGGTGTCAGCACTGTTGATTAGAGCAGGAAAAGCATACAGTTTACTGGATAAAGTATTTATTTTCTCGTTTAATTCAATATACTTGAATAGAATTGCTTCAGTATTACAGGATAATTCATTTATAGAAAAATAATCAAAGTCTTGAATTAATTCTTTTAATGCTTTTAAATCATCTTCATATTGAGCGTCAAAATCCGTATATAAGGCATCTAAGTTCCATTTGAGATTCATTTTTACCTCCTGAATTTTATATGGGTTATTATGGTATTATTTTATTATAGTGATAAAAGTATTATGTGTAAACCGTTGAATAAATAAGCAACTTAATTAAGAATTAAGAATTAATAATGAAGAATTAATGTGGAAATTTGAAAAACAAATTTCTTCTTTAAATCTTAAATCCTATTAAGTTATTTCTCGCCTGTAAACCCTGTAACCTGTCATCTGTACTCTGTTCCTGTATTAATGTTTGTAGCAAAGGATTAATTTGTGGTATATTGAAAGTATATGTAAATTGAATGGATAAGTGGGGATAAAGGAGAAAAGGAATGAGTTATTATAAGAACATTTACAATCAAAACAAAGAGACCAACCGAATCATAATAGATATTGCCTTAGATGATTACTATGATTTTTATCACGAGTGGGATAACGTTAAGTTTAAAAAAAGGGATATTCATCCTGAGATGGCCCATTTCTTAGATACCTGTGTGATGCAAATTCCTTCTAAAGAGTCTTTAGAATTGAAGTTTTATATTGAAAATGGCTCAAAAGATGCAAAGGCTGAAGCTGAAATTAGGGAGAGTTTTAATCATTTTTATTCTATGGAGATGAATGCCATTAATAAGGTTGTTCGCAATATCTATAAGATTGCGGCCACAAGCATTGTCGTGTCTTTAGCCATGCTTATTTTTATTTACTTTGCTGAGGACAGATTAGGAGAAGGTTTGCTGGCCTATACCATCATAAATGGTTTTGAGATAGGCGGATGGGTCTTTATGTGGCAGGCTTTTTACGGTATCGGATTTGATAGAAGTGACGAAAAGAAAAAAATGAAAGAATATAAAAGACTATTAGCTGCGGATATCTCATTTACTTATGCATCAAAGTAATGGTTAAGTGAAAGATTTAAGATTGGATACAATTTTGAGTAAAGAGACATGCAAAGGAGTGGGAAAGAGTGGGGCGATTTCTTACGAGTAGAGTGATATCAATGATAATAAGCTTGCTATTAATTATAACCATAACATTTATTTTGCTTCATATGATTCCCAGTGGGCCATTTTCAAGTGAAAAGGCTCTGCCGGAAGCAGTGATAAAAGCTTTAGAGAAAAAATATCATTTGGATGATTCCTTGTGGAAACAGTACATAGATTATTTAAAGGATGCGATTCAACTCGATCTAGGACCTTCTTACCAGAAAAAGGGATATACAGTTAATGAGTTAATTGCCGCTGGCTTTCCCGCCTCTGCTAAGGTGGGGGCCCTTGTAATTATTGCTTCATTGTTCATGGGTATTTCTACTGGAGTTTTATCTGCTGTTAAGCAGAACAAGTGGCAGGACCGGTTGGCAATGTTTGTTGCAACTTTAGGGGTGACCATTCCAAGCTTTGTTTTAGGGACTTTAATCATTTATTTTTTTGGAGTCAAGCTTCATTGGATTCCTACTTTTGGATTAAAAGGATGGACAAGCTATATAGGACCTGTTGTAACGCTGGGAGGCTTCTCCATCGCTTTTATTTCTAGACTCATGCGTTCTTGTATGTTGGAAGTGCTCCAACAGGACTATATTAGGACGGCCAGAGCCAAAGGACTCTCGGAGTTTAAAGTATTGTTTAAACATGCCTTTAAAAATGCTTTGATTCCGGTCATTACATATACAGGGCCTATGATCGCTGGAATATTAGTGGGTTCTTTTGTAACAGAGAAAATCTTTTCAATACCCGGAATGGGAAAAATGTTTGTTGAAAGTGTCGGGAATCGTGACTATACAGTGGTAATGGGTGCGACTATTTTTTACGCAATTATTTTGCTTATTATGAATTTCATTGTGGATATTTTTTATAGCATCATTGATCCAAGGATTAAATTTTACAAGTAGGAAGGAGCCCTGAAACCATGAACAATATTTCTCCAGACCTCTGGCAACCTATAACTTATGAAGATAGAGACAAGGAAAGGATTGCACGTCCCAGTATGACATTTTGGCAAGATGTATGGCGACGAATAAAACAAAATAAATCTGCAATGTTAGGGTTCGTGGTTATTATGGTTATTTTACTACTGGCTATTGTGGGTCCGTGGCTATCACAGTATTCTTATTGGGAACAAGATTTGAGCAATACAAGTCAATCTCCAAGTTTCGAGCATTGGTTTGGGACCGATGGACATGGTAGAGATCTCTATGTGAGAGTTTTACATGGTGCAAGAATTTCTCTGGCAGTAGGGCTAATCGCGACCTTGGTTAATTTTGTTGTAGGGGTACTATATGGAGGAATTTCAGGCTATTTTGGTGGAAACATTGATTCGGTAATGATGAGAGTTGTTGATATTATCAGTACAATTCCTTTAGTTCTTTATGCCATTTTATTAATGGTAGTTTTGGGGCCAGGACTCTTGAGCATAATTATTGCGCTATGTAGTGTTTATTGGGTCAGGATGGCTCGTATTGTCAGAGGACAGATTTTAAGCTTAAGAGAGCAAGAGTTTATTTTTGCCGCAAAATCTTTGGGAGCAAGCCCTTTTAGAATCTTGGTGAGGCACTTGATTCCCAACACAATGGGGACAATTATTGTTACCATAACTCTGATGATACCGGAAGCGATATTTACAGAAGCCTTCCTTAGTTTTATCGGATTAGGAATATCTGCACCAAAGGCATCCTGGGGTTCTATGACTTCTGATGCAATAGGAGGATTAAGGTCCTATCCCTATCAGTTGTTTTTTCCTGGGGCAGCACTATGTATCACAATGATGTCTTTTAATATTTTTGGAGATGGATTAAGAGATGCTTTGGATCCGCGCTTAAGAAAGTAATAGGGTGAACTAAATGGGAGAGAAAATATTAGAGCTAAGAGATTTAAAAACCTCTTATTTTACACATATAGGTGAAGTGAAGGCCATAAGAGGCATCTCTTTTCATATTCATAGAGGAGAAGCCATTGGAATTGTAGGAGAATCCGGTAGTGGAAAAAGTGTCACAGCATTGTCCATTATGAGACTTCTACAGCATCCCGGAAAAATTATTGGAGGTCAGATTACATTTAAAGGTAAGAATTTGCTACAAAAATCCATTAAAGAAATGCAGTGTATTCGAGGAAATGAAATATCTATGATTTTCCAAGATTCAATGACATCCTTAAATCCTGTTTTTACTGTAGGTAATCAAATCATAGAAGTTATATTGCAGCATCATAAGATTAGTAAAAAAGAGGCAAAGGTAAAAGCGGTGGAGATGTTTAAATTGGTTGGCATATCTTCTCCGGAGAAAAGAATGAATCAATATCCCCATGAGTTTAGTGGTGGTATGAGGCAACGTCTCATGATTGGAATGGCATTATCCTGTGAACCAACGCTATTAATTGCAGATGAACCTACAACAGCTCTTGATGTTACCATTCAAGCTCAGATACTTGAGCTTATGAAGGACTTAAAGAAGAGATTGGATACTTCAATTATTTTGATTACTCATGATTTAGGTGTTGTGGCGGCTCTTTGTAGCCGAGTGGTTGTTATGTATAGTGGACTGATAATGGAAGAAGGATCTATTGAAAATATTTTTTACAATAGCAAGCATCCTTATACTCAGGGATTATTAAAATCCATTCCAAAAGCAAACTGGAAGGATAAGGATAAACTCATTTCCATAGAAGGAACCCCTCCAGATTTATTAGGCCTCCCCGATGGCTGCCCTTTTATGCCTCGGTGCTCCTATGCCATGGAAATCTGTAAAAGGGAGCAATCCCCTGATTTTGAAATAGAAGAGAATCATCGATCCATGTGCTGGCGTTTACATGATGAGGCGCCTAAAATAGAAACATGGATGAAAAGGGGCGATTTTCATGGGACCAAATAAGGAACCCTTGCTAGAGGTTAAAAACTTAAGAAAGTATTTTCCCATTAAAGATGGGCTTGCTATAAAATCTTATATAAAAGCAGTGGACGGTGTTTCCTTTACAATAAATCAAGGGGAGACCATGGGTCTGGTTGGAGAATCTGGATGTGGAAAATCTACCATGGCCAGAACCATTATGCGGTTATATAAACCAACAGATGGAGAAATCTGTTTCCATGGGAATAACTTGGCAACATTAAAAGGAAGTCAGTTATTGCCTTATAGAAAAAGGATTCAAATGATTTTTCAGGACCCATATGCCTCTTTAAACGGACGAATGACAGTTGGAGATATTGTGGGAGAAGCATTGGATATACATAAGCTGGCATCTGGCAAAGCAAGAATAAGCATGATCCATGAGCTACTTCATAAGGTTGGTTTAGAGCCTGACCATGCTATCAGGTATCCCCACGAATTTAGTGGAGGGCAAAGACAACGAATAGGAATTGCTCGAGCCTTAGCTGTAAGTCCGGATTTCATCATATGTGATGAACCCATCTCCGCTTTAGATGTTTCAATACAAGCTCAGATTGTTAACATGCTAAAGGATTTACAAAGTGAGCTGGGTTTGACATACCTGTTTATTGCCCATGATCTTACTATGGTTCGGCATATTTCTGACAAAATTGGTGTTATGTATTTAGGAAAACTGGTAGAAATAGCAGATAGTAAGACATTATATAAATCCCCAAGACATCCTTATACTCAGGCATTGCTCTCCGCGATGCCCATACCGGATCCTCGTTTGGCAAGTAAAAGTAGAAGAATCCTCATTGAAGGAGATATGCCCAGCCCTATTGACCCACCATTAGGCTGTAGATTTAGTACGAGATGTCAATACGTCCATTCTCAGTGTGTTCAAGAAGAACCGAAAATGAGAGAGATATCTTCAGGGCACCATGTGGCATGCCATACATAAAATAGAGGAATTTTTCATTTTGCGTCGAATAATCAATAATAAGCAAAGCTATTGGCGAAAGATGCCATTCAGACAACTTCTTTTGCTTGTGAAGATTTAGTTTTGGCTATTGGGCATTCAATTGTCCTGTTTTAGGATTTTATAATTCCCTATTCAAACACCTTAAAATAGGACAATAAAAGTAGAAGTTACGATGATTCTTGGAGGGATACAATGAAAAAGAAGATCACTTTATTTTTAGTTTTTGTTTTGATTATGACTTCATTTGCAGCTTGTGGTGGAGCAAAAGAAAAGACTCCCAGTACGCTTAAATGGGATATTGGACCGGAACCTTATAGTTTGGATCCACAGCTTAATTTTGCAAATGATGGAGGCAATATCATTAATAATACTTTTGAAGGCCTTATGAGAGAATTAAATGGAGAACTGGCTCCAGGTATGGCAGAATCTTACGAGATAACCCATGAAGGAACCGTATATATTTTTCATTTGAAAGATGCGCTGTGGTCAGATGGGAAACCTGTTACAGCAAATGATTTTGAATATGCTTGGAAACGTGCTTGTGATCCTAATCTTGATCCTGAACCTGCGAGATATTCTTATCAGTTATTCTATATTAAGGGTGCACAGGAAGCAGTTGAAGGAAGTGTATCTCCAAATGACGTTTCGGTGACAGCACTTGATGAAAAAACATTGAAGGTTGAACTGGTTGCACCTACACCCTATTTCCTCGAACTTACAACATTTTACACCTATATGCCTGTAAGAGCAGATATGGTGGAAAAAGATCCAGGTGGATGGGCAAGAAGCCCAGAAACGGCTATATCCAATGGGCCATTTGTACTCACTGAATATAAAACAGGTGAAAGTTTGATTCTATCTAAAAATGAAAAGTACTGGGATGCAGATAAAGTATACCTTGATCGCATTGAAGGATTTATGCTTGAAGAAGAGAATACGATGCTTTCTGCCTATGAAGCTGGAGAGGTTGATGTAATTGCGGATGTTCCAATTCAGGAGATCCCAAGGCTCAAGGAAAATAATTCCGACTTTTATATTCTTCCTTCTATTGGAACTAATTATTATATATTTAATACTCAAAAGGAGCCGCTGGATGATCCTTTAGTAAGAAAAGCATTGAGTTATACAATTAATAGAACGGCAATCGTAGAAAACATTACCCAAGGGGAAGAGCGGGAAGCGACAGGATTTGTCCCTATAGGGCTTTTAGATAAAGAGGGAAATGATTTCAGAGAAACAGCTGGGGATTATGGCATATATAAGGACGCGGGAAATGCGGAAAAAGCAAAAGAACTCCTTGCAGAAGCAGGATATCCAAATGGCGAAGGTTTTCCAACCCTTGAGCTTATTTTCAACTCTTATGGTTCACATCAAGCAGTTGCAGAAGCGATACAGCAAATGTGGAAAAAGGAGCTTGGAATCGATATACGTATTTCAAATCAAGAATGGGGCGCTCTTCAAGACAATATATATAATGGTAATTTTGATATTGCCAGCGGTGGATGGACAGCAGATTATGCGGATCCCACCACCATGTTAGATGTATGGTTATCCTACTCAGGAAATAATGTAGCCAAATGGGATAGTAAGAAATATGATACATTAATTGAAGAATCCAAAACAATGACTGGTCAAGAAAGATTTGACCGCCTGTACGAAGCAGAAGCATTAATGATGGATGCCATGATCGTTGCACCCATCTTATACTATACAGATACAGTGATGGTTAAAGACTATGTGAAGGATTGGGAAATGACCAGGTTAGGATTATGGTACTTTGGATACGCGAGAATAGAAGAGTAATAAAAAGATGGCGGAGACGCCATCTTTTGAGTTTAAGTTTAAGTTTAAGTTCAAGATTTAAGATTTAGGATTTAAGATTTAGGATTGCAGGATGATTTTGTTGCACAAAATCTTTGATTTTATAAAACATAAAATAATGGAGAAATTTTTTATAATAAAGATATTTAGCTTCAGCTAAATGATACCTTCAATCTTAAATCTTAAATCCTAAATCTTAAATTATTTTTTCCCTGTCACCTGTAACCTGTCACCTGTAAGAATGTGTGCAACTAAATCGTTAATAAACCAATTTATCTCTATATAATGGATGGCGTCCTCTTCTTTGACGGGTAGTATATGACTAGGGATATGGGCGAAAGTTAACCTTTTCTCATAAGTGAAATCAAAGTCTTGTAAAGATAAATACAAAAGTCCCTTGTTTTTATTGAGGGGGATATCTATTGTAAATTCACTTGTATGGGAAGAAAAGCTATAATCATACCCATAGGTAAAGGATGCATGATCTTTGTCTTTGCAAAAGCAAAGTCCCCTGGTCAATAAGTGTTCTTTTTTTATGTCGTTTTTAAGGATGATGGTCTTTTGGTGGCCTTCTTGGGTTCTTAAATATCTCGGATTCTCAAATACAATTTTATGGAGATCATATTTTTTTATGATCTCCAGTATTTTGGGGAGGTAATAAATATCTTCAAAATTATGCAAGAGTATTTTTTCTTTAAGTAAAGAGTTTTGTGTTTTTATATACTCATTATAAAGAGCTACGCTTTCTTTGCCACTTATGGTGTCGGTTCTGTTAATTCCTAAGAATTTTTCTATGGTTTTAAGTTTATAATCTGGAAACGTAATATAGCCATATTTCTTAATAATTCTATATAAATCCAAAGACATGTATCTGGATATTGAAAAAGCGATACCGTTTTTTTGAAAGCGCCTGTTGAGAAAAGGAATATCAAAAGAAGACCCGTTGTAGTTAATAATTAAATCGGCTTTCATTAATATCTCAGAGAGACTATTTAAAAGAGGCTTTTCTTCTTCCTTTTGTTCTGCAAAAAGCTGTTTGGACACCAAAGTGTTTTCTTGCTTTATCAAAACACCTGCTAAAATCACCTTGTTAAATTCCGAGTTAATACCCGTTGTTTCAATGTCCAAGAATACACAATTCAGGTGACCCATATATTCTTGAAAGGATTTTGATATAAAAATACTTTCGGGAAGAACTTTTTCTAAGTAATCCATATTTTGCTCCAACTCTGTATAAAATTATCTTTTATTTCATTCTACTAAATAACGAAGAGTAATTAAAGATATTATTACAAGGCGTTTTGGGAAATGAACCATTTTAGTGAGAATTTATAAAATAGTAGTATAGATTTCTTTAGGAAAGGTTGTAACATTATGAGTAAAATAAACTCCTTTACTTCTAAAATTGCGGATAGCGCAGGTTCCTTCAAAAATAAAACGGAAGAATTCATAAGAAGTATGGACTCGAAAATGGAAATCGACAGAATTGAAAATGAAATAGAAGAACTTTACATGGATATTGGAGAAATAATATGTAAATATTTTGACTCTGGTGAAAAGCTTAGTTTTAACGGAGTCATAAATGAAAAGTATAAAAGAATTCAAATGCTGAAAAAGGGTATATTAAACCGAAAAAGAATTTTAAGCAAGGCTATGAAGGATACGATTTATTGTGAGAACTGCGGTGAAATCATGCAAAGAGGAACGCGCTATTGTTCCATTTGCGGCAACAAACTTTAAAAAAGGCAACAAAAATCAAAGCAAGCTGTCACCTGAGTGACGGCTTGCCTTGTTCAAAAGGGGTATTGGGATTAGAGATTAGTGAGGTTATCAGGGGGATAACCTCATTCAGATTATAGCAAATACATTTATAAAATACAAGTATTCGACAAAAAAAATAATAAT
>JADQBM010000117.1 GCA_016278615.1 Clostridia bacterium
AGCGAAGCGAAAATCATGAGCACCTAAAATGTAAATGATGTCTGTGAATAAACCATCTTTACTGGCTATACGGCTGGCGTCTTTTAGAGGGCAGAGCCTGTCCCGCAAGGCGGGACACTATATCTGGGCTTAATTAAGGAACTTGGGAACCTGCATGGTAATGCCAAGGGATGAGCACAATGGGAGCAACCAAGAGGCTCGAAACCGAAGTGCCATGTAGGGGCGGACTAACTCGTAGTAGTGTTGAAGCTTCTGTAATGGAAGTAGAGCTAAGGGGGTAGCTATTGTATTTAAATTAATTTCCAACCTGAAAGGGGATGAGTTTCCAAATCTTGCTTCATTAGAAGGACCGTATGACGGGAGACTGTCACTGCCTGTCCCGATTTTCCGGGATACGGTTCTGTGAGAGGCTTAGGGTGAAATTCCTTTTGCTTACTCGACCATGTACCGTTAGGCACCATTTAAAGAAACAAAACCTTCATGAAAATAATAGAAGAACTCCGAAAACTTCCCTTAGAAGATTATCCAATTGCAAAGATAGAAAGTTTATTATCTCAGATAGGAAAGCTATGCTTTATGAAAACAGATTATCCAACCAATATGGAGAAGAATTTTAATGGAAAAAAAATAAGAAACAAATCTTTTGAAGTAAAACAACCTTAAAATGTTTTATCCAGCGGCATTAGTACATTTGCAAGCTCACCCAATCCAACTCTCAACTCAAAGGCTTGCAAAAGAGCTTCTACCTCTCCAGCCTGAGTAACCGCCTTTCAGGATGGTTTTAGTATTGCCCACAGTAAAAAATCAAAATAAATTTGTGATTTGTAGATTGGTTGGTGCAGTATGATGATGACTTGAAAATAAAGTTAAATGGTCGCTTTACTGGCCTGTAACATTTAAATGTCTTTTCCGTCTTAAGTAAGAATAGCTTCTTAACAAAAACCAACTGAAGAAATATCTGCAATCATTAATTACATATAAATATCATATTATTAAAGGTGAAATAATGAATAAAAAATTACAGTTATTATCAGCGATCGTATTGTTTAGTTTCAGTTTCTCAAGCTACTGTCAATATAATTTTCCATTTAAAAATGGAAATAATAAATCTTCAATATTAGCTTATTGGTATAATTGCAAGTCAGATTCTGTTACAATACCAGCATTAAATGCAACAGGATACTTCAATTCATCTCTTCAAGTTTACGGACCAATGGTTTCAGATGCATTTCAGGTAAAAGTAGAAGTTTTTATTTCAGATAGTGTCCTGGCTTATTCAAATACTTTTGATATAAGAAAAAAATCTTCAATTAAAGAAATTGATTATAATGTTGATTTTGTAAATGGTTATTTTCGAATTATGTCCCCTGTCAACCAGTTGAAATCTGTCCCGGAAATGATTAAAGTTAATATTTCCTCAACTGGAATTACCATGGAGAAAAGAATAGTCCCTAACTATCACAAGATATATGGACATATAAAAGATTTTAATGATAATCCATTAAAATCATTTATCTTGGTTAAACCTGATGCATTCGAAGATGCATATGGGGTTTGGAGTGATGAAAAGGGTTATTATGAGATTGAATTACCCGAAAGAGTGTATAATGCATTCTATGTTAATGATGGAAATTACAAATCGACTACGTTGGAAGCTTGGTCATGGCATATGATTATTGATAATGAGCAACAGATTGATTACAAGATAGGAACGGGTGAAGTATATAATTTACATGTCTGGCCAAACAACGGTGGATATAACTCACTTTTAATTTCATTTCGACCAATGGTTTTGGGAGATCAAGACTCTTTACATACAAACCAAATTATTAATAACAAGGATTTTAATTTTATAGATATTTCTCCAAAATTAGACATCAAAGATTTTAATATTACGATAAATGGAGAAGAAACTGAAATTTTTTCATTACAAGAATATTTTGAAACTGGCAAGGATATGGCTATGCCTGCTTATCTCATTCAGATAAAAAGGCTTAACCCTACTTTTGGAAAACAAACAATTTGCGTTGAGTATAATAAATCGGTAGAGCAAAACGGAAAGGAAGTTATACAAAACAGTATGGGATACTTTCAGTTTTATACTAATTATTCCGGGATGTTTGCCTTTTAAATCATTCTATTCAAAATTGATACTACAACTAAACTTATAATCTCCTATTGCACGGCTGTTTGAAAAAACGACAGTATTATCATATTAGTTGTATTGCTATAATATGAAGCAAATTGAAATTAAATTTAATACTATAATTTATGGAAATTTGATATTGCGGCAATGGTTTCCATTATGGTTCGATACGATAAAAGATAATGTTGGAAATAAAAGAATGGAGCATAATTATGTTTTTAAAAAAATATAAACTCGAACATATCATTATTGCGGTTTTTGTGATTTTCAAATTATTTCTTCAATTAACAGCTATATCCAATTCTGGATACTTTAGTGATGAATTTTTACATGTTGAAGCAGGTAAACATCTTGCCTTTGGGTATTCAGATTTTCCGCCAATGATTGCCATATTTGCATGGATACAAAATTTGTTTAATTCTGATTCTGTATTTATCAATCACCTGTTTAACCTTATTGCTTCGGCAATGATAATTTTATTCTGCGGTTTGACGTAAGCGTCCGGTAAACTACGCATAGGAAGCACTCATGCCAATATCTAAGTTTG
>JADQBM010000020.1 GCA_016278615.1 Clostridia bacterium
TATCTCCTGCTAATATTTGAGCAGCAACTTCTATTCCTCCAACACCTTGACCATCTGCATCCTGAAGAACAGTTGCATCTAAAGAGCCTTCTGCTACAAGATTTACAGCATCAGGTATTGCATCAACACCCATAACAATGACGTCTTCTCTTCCTGCAGTTTCCAATGCCTGAAGTGCACCAATTGCCATTCCATCATTGTTAGCTAAAATAGCGTTCAAATCTTCGCCATATGCTGTAATCCAATTTTCTGTAATAGACATGGCTTTATCATACTGCCAGTCACCAGCTTCTTTAGCTAAAATTTCAATACCTTCATATTGATTAAGAACTTCTTCATTTCCTTCAGTTCTTTTTACAGCGCCTTCATTACTTAAAATACCCATTAGGATGCCAACGCCGCCTTCTTCACCCATTAATTCTACAAGATATTCGCCTTGGAATTGTCCTGCAACGATTTCTTGAGAACCAACATAGTATACGCCTTCAGGTGGATTATCTGTTCCAAATGGATTTCTGTTTACATATACAAGGGGAATCCCTGCTTCTGTAACTGCATCAGTGATGGGTCCCATTGCACTTGTGTCAACGGGTACAACTATAATTGCGTCAACACCTTGGCTTATCATCGCATTAACTTGATCTTGTTGTTTTACTACATCTTCTTGAGCATCTTGTACATCAATTGTGTAGCCAAGTTCTGTAGCCTTTTCAGTTGCTGCATCAACAATGTAAGTTTGGAATGTGTCATTCATGTTGCAAGTAGCAAAGCCAATTGTAACAGCCTCATCAACAGCATCATCACCAGCGGGCTCTTCACCTCCACAAGCAGTAAACATTCCTAAAGCCAGTACCAATACGAGCATTAGAGCAAGTATTTTTTTCATTTTTCTCCCTCACTTTCTTATTCTTGAAAGATTTTTTCGCTTTTAACGAAAACGTTTGCTGAATTGATACTATCATTTCATAAAATTTTTGTCAATAATAAAATCAGTATTGAATTCTTTGATATTACGCTCATTTATCTATTAATTTATATAAATATATTTGGTATTTTTTAGCACTGCAAGTTTATTTTTTAACAATTTTTCAATCAATCTATTTATTTCCCTTGTTTCTCATCCATGAATTTTGTTGTTTTTTTATATTTGAGGGCATTTTATAATTTGTATTTCTCCTTTTATGTTTATACAATTTTGCGATTTTTTTTAAAAAAAATTTTTTCTAAACATCTAAACAATTGTTTAATATATTATTGACATTAACCTAAACTAAAGATATAATTTAGTCAGAAAAACGTTTTACTGAATTGTTTTGTAATGCTAAATAGGGTTTAAAATTATTATTTAATAGGAGGTACTAAAAATGACTGTTGAAAAGAAATGGTTGCATACGGAAGATCCATCCATCATGTTTGAGGCGGATACTGCTGTAGGAAGATTGAAGAAGGAAATCTGGGATGCGTCTGAAGAAGAAATAGACAAAATTTTAGAAGAATATGGAATCCCTTCACCTTCAGAACTCGGTGTAGCAGGAACCTACATTCAAAATACGGCAAGATCTAAGCAAATTGAAAAAAGAAGAAAAAATGATATTGTTTTCATCCCTATTGGATGTACGGAGAATCATGGTCTCCATGCTAATACTGGATTAGATACATTTATGGTCACTCAGATTTTAGAAGGAGTGAGAAGATTTACCGCCAAGCAAGGAAAGGAAGTAAATCTCGCTTTTACGCCTCTTAACTATGGGGGACACCCTTATCATCATATAGGCATGCCAGGTACTGTTATTATGCCTGAAGAAGTTGTAAAAGAATCTCTTATTTATACTATGCTTGGCCTTTGGAATGATGGCTATAGGAAAATCATCTTTGTTAATAACCACGGACACCTTTGGATGTTGGAGTCAGCCATTCATGAATTCTGTAAGCGCTATCAATTACCAGGAATATTCCGTGTTATTGAATGGCATCGTGCCATAAGAGAGTTTTTCTATCCTGTAGATAGAAAAGATAGTCTTGAAACGAACTTTATCCATGCAGACGAAGCAGAAACGGCAGTTGCTTTACTTATGTTTAAAGAAATGATTGATATGGACGCTGTTCAAGATGCTCAAGGAAAAAGTTTTCTCCCTGATGGACACATGGATAAATCTGTTGATCCTTATAGAAGGCCTTGTAGATGGTCAGAAGGCGAAGGCCATACTGCCATTGAGAGATCAGCCACACCTGAAGGTGTTGTTGGCACACCCTCCATCGCTACAAAAGAAAAAGGCAAAAGACCCATTGCGGCGATCCTGAAATATCTAACATTATTACATGATGAGATTTTAGAAGCATTTCCAGCAGGGACAGTTCCTCCAGTTGAAGAAATGACCCTTCGTAAAGCCGAAGATATGGAACCCTTCTTAAGAGAACCCTTAAGTGAAGGCTGGAAATCCGTAGATGAATTACCCCGAATCGGGATTTTTGAAAGACTATAAGGTAAAGGGACACACCTCTTTGCAAAGTATTAAGTTTAAATAGACTCCTGCGGAGTAGCTTGAGTTGAATATTAATAGACTCCTTCGGAGTAGTGTGAGTTAAGAGCTCTTTCGGACAGCCGCAAGGGCTGTCCCTACAGCTTTCGGGCAGGTGCGAGACCAGC
>JADQBM010000030.1 GCA_016278615.1 Clostridia bacterium
TCGGTAAGGGCAGCCGCCCTAAACCTCATGAACTTCGGAAACCTGCGGGACGTTAGACGACATATGCATTTGGGGTGATTTTAAAAATGATTTATCAATTGAAAGTTAAGATGGAGGGTAATACATATATTAAAAAACCATACAAAATGAAAGTAGGTAATTATTTAGTATCAGTGGAAAATGACAAAAAAAATTATGTTACGTTTCTAACAATTGGTAGAAGAATTAAAGATTATAAAGAGTATTTACCCAAGATAACTGTAAAAGAGGATTCGACTCCCCACATTCATATACCAGTGGTTCCATATTATGATGATATTATAGATTTGATTAAGCATATTGAATCTTTAGGAAGTTTTTGGTTCCAAATAAAAAAGATATATTGGGGGGAACCTGAAATAATTTGGGTTCCAGAAAATAAAGAAGAAGCTAAATTGATTCATGATAGCAGTGCAAATAATATTAAATTTACTCAGCAATATGATACTGCTCCTTTAGAGATGCGACCTGATATTTTAAAAGAGATAATTGAAAAAAGAGATATGTATGAACATTTAATTATTCCCTTATCGTTTTACCGAGAAGGAAGAAATGAATTTGAACTTAAAAGATATATAAATGCTTATTATAATTTTTACTTTTACTTAGAAGATTTATATGGTAATGGTAAAACTAAAAACTACCAGATAAGAAGAGAATTTTTAAAATCTAATCAGTTTAAAGAAGCGGTTAGCAAAACTTTAGAAGAATTTAAAAATGATCCTAGCAAAAAACATTATAAAAACTTAAAAACGTTTTTAAAATTAGAAAGTTGTTCATATGATATTGAAGGGGTTATTTCTTTAATTGTTAAAGTTAGAGGAAATTTACATCATTTTTCTCAAAAAAGCAGTAAAAAATTAGGTCATCCATTCAATCAAAAAGATTTTGAAACTATGGCTTTTTTATTAATGTCTATATGTGTAAAAACTTATACCCGTTTAACAACTGGTGAAAAGCCTTGTTAAGTTAAGTGCATACGTCGTCTAACAGCAAGGTTTACGGCTCCACTATCGTTTCGCGCAAATTTCAGTGCCTAACATAAGAGCTATGTAAGGCACTGAAACTTCGTAAACCTGCGGGACGTTATCTGAAATATGGTGCAGACTGTGTATTATGATTGTATTGAATAAAATATATGAAGGTGTATATCGAAAAAGCAGGCACCTCCTCGTACCTCCTACTTTTTCGATTTCGCAGGAGGTTCTTTCTATGGATATGTTTACAGAAAATCTATTACTTAGAACAGTAACATATGATGACATAAGTGAAGTTGCAAGAATGTGGAATTTTGAAAAAGGGGAAATTTCATTAGATAGAGCCAAAGAAGCAATAGATTGGATGAAAGAAAACCATGAAAAAAATGAGAGAGGAAAGATAATCCATATATGTTTTGCTGTATTTGAAAAAAATAGTAATAAAATTATTGGATGGTGTGGCTTAGATGGAAGGCATGAAAATATATTAAACATATTTTATTTAATTGATAAAAGGTATCGAAGGGGATATGCAACTGAATGTGCAAATATAATATTAGAATATGGTTTTACACGAATGGAAGTTAATAGAATAGATGGAAAGTGTAAGAGTAAAAACAGAGGGTCAAAAAAAGTTCTTGAAAAAATAGGAATGAATAAAATAGGTTTAGATAAAGATGGCTCACTACACTATTTCATTACTTTAGATAGCTATAAAAACTAGAAGGGAATACATATTATGAGACAAAAATTAATTATTATTAGTGGGTCACCCTATGTAGGCAAAACTACTGTAACAGAAGAAGTTTTTCAGATGGTAGATAATAGTGCTTATTTAGATGGTGATTGGGTATGGTGTGTTAATCCTTTTTCCGTAAATGATCCAAGATTAAGAAATGGTGATAAAAACATGTCATTTACCTTGTCTACATACTTAAAGTCAGAATTTGAATATGTTTTTTTTTCGTCGGTAGTAGCTACCGATATAAATATTAGGGATAATATTATATCAGATATTGACTATATTGATTTTGAAGTGATTGGTATTACACTTACATGTAGCCGGGAAACATTAAGAAATAGATATAATAAAAGAGGGGATAAAAATAAGCTTTCTTTTTATTTTCTTGATTTAGACCCGTATCCTGGTGATATAGTCATTGATACTGACAATAAAACAATAGATGAAGTTAGTAAAGAAATATATTCAATAATTACTGATGAGAATTAAAGTAAGAAAACGCAGGACAAACCGGGTCCCTCCTCGGACCTCCCAATTTGTCCTGCTTGGCACCATACATCAGATAACATGAGATTTAAGATTCCGCTACGCTGCATCCAAATTCCTTCGTTAAGGGCAGTCGCCCTAAAACTCAGGAACTTCTTAAATCTTTGGTACGTTATGTGAAATGGCTGACCGCTGACACAGGGTTTTCATAATTGTTAGCTAAAAATAATAAGCCAAATTATAAAAGGACGAATCAACATTAAAGTTGAGATGACCAAATCAAAAAAATGGGTTTATCGATAATT
>JADQBM010000114.1 GCA_016278615.1 Clostridia bacterium
TTATTGCTAACGGTAAAGAACTCACGTGGTTGGGTGGGGGAATGAGCACGGATATGAAAGGTATGCAATTTCACAAGGAATATGATGCGCTGCCAACGGATTTAAAGAAGTTGCAAATAGAATTGGTGAAGTTTGGGGCAAATCACAATGTGGATCATAGAGTGAAGCTCCATAAACAAGGGGAAAATGACCCAATAAATATTCTTGGCCAAAATATTAAAATTGAAAAAGTGGAAGAATCTCATGGCGAAACCTTCATTACCATTACAACAGAGGATAGTGTGATACTTTCTAATGTCTATTTAGAAGGAGACGGAAATGCCATAGAGCTGGAGGAAACAATAAACAGTGAGATCGATAAGGCGATAAATGGGATCATCACCCATACACGGACCCTTCGCTTCCAGGGGACTGGAAAAGAAATAGTTTTAGTGATTAATAGAATTAAGTACGATAGAATATACAATAAAGTGATTGATATACCTTTATAGAAGAATTATACTAAAGCAAGGATGTTAATTAAAGTAAGGGAGAATAGTAATTTGAATAATAATACAAAAGCCATTATCGCCATTGTCATCGCATGTTTTTTTTGGGGAATCTCTTATATGAGTTCAAAAATTGCATTAACTGTATTCACACCCTTGACGTTGGCTTTTACCAGATTCTTTATTGCTTCTATTGTTTTGTCTGTTTTATTCATATTTTTGGGTAAAAGACAAAAACCAGAGATAAAAGATCTGCCACGATTTGCTTCTGCAGGGATTATAGGCATTGCAATATATTTTACCTTTGAAAATAATGGGATCAAATTGACTTCAGCTTCGTTAGCATCTATGGTAATTGCTTCAGTTCCTGTTTTTGGTCTTATTGGTGATTGTATTATCAACAAGGCTAAGATTACAACAAAAAAAGTCGTCAGTGTCTTATTATCATTGATAGGTGTTTTTTTAATTGTAACAGGAAACAGCTCCGAAATAGAGTGGTCTGGGCATTTTCTTGGATATATATTCATGTTTGGTGCTGCCTTAACCTGGGTAACAACAAACTTTATTATTAAGCCTTTGTATAAGAAGTATTCAGGGTTAACCATTACTTTTTATCAGATTCTTTTTGGAACCGTTGCATTGGCACCTTTTGCAATCAAAAATTTTCCAAAGGAAGGGGTATTTGAAGGGGTTATAATAGGAAATGTTTTGTTTTTAGGTTTGTGTTGTTCTGCAGCTGCCTATTTTTTATATATTTATGCTTTAGATCGTTTAGGGGTTATGCTGACAACTCTCTTTGTTAACTTTGTACCTGTGATTACGGTCATATCCAGCTTTTTTCTTTTACATGAAAAAGTTACTTTCACTCAACTTATGGGAGGCATGATTGTTGTTTTTTCAGTTTGTTTCTTAACCATAAAGGCTAAGAAGGAAGAAGCGGTTGTAGATGAGGTGGCTGCTAACCAACCGGTGGTATAATAAGTTGGAGGATTTAAGAGATGACAGAAAAGAAAAAAATTGAAAGAACGGACGAAAGAGATACTATGTTTGCCCGAGCCGCTTATAAAGAGGGTGACGATAATTATAAAGACTACTATCTGAGAAATCCTGATAAAAAGGACTTGGATGATTCTATTAGAAAAAAACCAGATCTTTGTGCACCCGAAACAAAGTATTATGATCCATTAACAGGACCTATGGCAGAAGCGCCTTTTATGTTTTTAAATGATATCCGAAAGTTATGTAAAGAAGCACCACTTGGTAAAAGAGTTGAAACAGATCCAGAGGTCATAACGCATAAGATTAAAGAATATGCAAAGTACTATGGCGCAAATTTGGTTGGCATTACTAAAATGGATAAATACCATTATTATACCCATCAAGGCAGGCATAATGAAGATTATGGGAAGGTAATTCATAATCACCACAAGTATGGGATCGTTTTTGCGGTAGAAATGGATCAGGAAATGATCAATCAAGCACCCGCAATGCCTGAAATCATTGGAACTGCAAAAGGGTATGTAGATGCAGCCATAATCGGTATGGTTTTGGCGTACTATATTAGGCGATTGGGCTATGAAGCCTTGAATCATATGGATGGAAATTATTTGGTCATAGCACCACTGGTAGCAAGAGATGGCGGGTTAGGAGAGATCGGTCGCAATGGGATATTAACCACCCAAAAATACGGCTCACGGGTTCGTCTTGGGGTTGTAACCACAGATTTAGAGTTAATGCCGGATTCTATAAAGGCGTTTGGATTACAAGATTTTTGCGAAGCTTGTAAGCTCTGCTCAAAGTTTTGTCCAGGGAAAGCGATTCCCAAAGAGAAATCTACTGAGGATGACATTCATAGATGGCAAGTCAATCAAGAGAAGTGCTATAGTAAATGGCGTGATTTTGGAACAGATTGTGGTGTGTGCATTTCCAACTGCCCCTTCTCCTCTGAATTTAATGTCTTAAGTACGATCAATAGCTTTAAGAACAATGAGGCTTTAATCCACCAAGTATTTCAAGAATACCAAGATAAATATCTTCGAAAGAAGACAAAAAAAGAAAAACCCGATTGGCTATAAGGATAGGAGACACAATAATGAAAGAAATTAGTATTAAATCTGCTAAATTAATATTTGGTCTTTTTTTGTTTGCAGTAGGAATTGTTCTTACCATCAATGCAAATATTGGGCTTCAACCATGGGATATTTTTCATCAGGGATTAAGTAAGGTCATTCATATGACCATGGGACAAACAAGTATTTTAGTTGGATTGATTATTATTATTTTTAATATTTTTTTAAATGAAAAGGTAGGAACGGGAACCATCGCCAACATGCTAATAATTGGTCTTTTTATAGATGTATTAATGCTCAATCATATTTTGCCCGAAACCAATCACTTTCTTATGGGAGTCGTTATGATGTTTGTGGGGCTCTTTATTATTGGCGTTGGAAGCTATTTCTATTTGGGAGTAGGTTGGGGTGCGGGGCCTCGAGATGGCTTGATGGTGGCCCTCACGAAAAAAACAAAAAAATCCGTAAGATTTGTGCGAAATTCAATAGAAATTACAGTTTCTTTTGCAGGATTTTTATTGGGGGGGCAAATTGGTGTTGGAACTGTTATCACTGCGGTTACCATGGGGTACATCGTGCAATTTACTTTTAAAGTGTTTAAATTTGATGTTAGTGAAGTTCAACATCGATTTATTGATGAGGATATAAAATATCTTTATAGGAGGCTCTGTAAAAAGCCAGAAGCATAATATAATAGGAATGGAGGTACAAAATGCTAATCATAACGGATCGTTTTAAATCCCTATATCCCAACGCAAAGATGGGTATCGCCATAGTTGAGAACATTGACAATTCAGAAAAGTTGAGAATAGAAGAAGCCAAAGGTCAATTAACTGAGGAACTGATTCAAAAGTATAAGGACGATACCAAGCAAGAAATGAAAAGCAGATATCCTATTAAAGAATACATGGATTATTATCGTTCCTTTAAGAAAACTTATCATGTTTTGCATCAAGTTGAGTCCGTCGCACAAAAAGGAAAAGAAATTCCCCATGTTATCTCACTAGTAGGTGCCATGTTTATGGCGGAACTAAAAAATCAACTTTTAACAGCTGGACATGATTTGGACAAGCTCCAAACACCCCTAACATTAGATATTGGAGTGGGTACTGAAGAATACACAGGTATTAATAAAGAAATACAGGGGGTTGTTCAAAATGATATGTACCTAAGGGATGAAACGGGGATTATATCAAGTATTTTGAGGGGACCAGATTACTCTTCACGTATTACCCAAAAGACAAAGCGTGCTTTATTTACTATTTATGCACCTTCAGGGATTGAAAATCAATACATTCGGGAACATTTAGAAGATATTTATGGTTACATACGACTGTTTTCACCAGGTGCAAAACTTACTTTGTTGGATATCTTTTAAAATTAATAAAATATTAACGGATATTTAAGCTGATTTTGATATCGGCTTTTTTTATCTCATTAAACAGCTCTAAGACTCCCACCTCTATAGATGGCGAGATTAAGAGCTGCTAAATTCGAAATTTGTTCGTCTTGCCATCAGTGGAGAGTCTGAAACTCCCACTGATGGGTCTCACTTCATTGCACAAATTATTTACTAAAAATATGGTTATTGGCATTTGACAGTAATAAGAATAAGGTGTATATTATTATTGGCAAATGCTAATAACAATCAAGTGAGGTGATATTTATGTCCAGTTGCAATTCTTGTCCAACAAATGAATGCTCAGATGAAGAAAAGGCAACATGCATGATAGAAAACAATCCTATGAATTCTATAAAGAATGTCATAGGGGTTATGAGTGGAAAAGGGGGTGTTGGAAAATCAACTATTTCTGTTTTGTTAGCCAAATATTTAAAAAAACAAGGCTATTCTGTGGGAATTCTTGATGCAGACATAACAGGGCCCAGCATTCCCAGTCTTCTTGGAATAAGTGATAAAAAGGCAACAGGTTCAGAGGAATTTATCTTTCCTATTGAGACAGATGATCATATTAAAGTCATGTCTCTAAACTTATTGATGGAGGATGAAAATCAACCGGTGATATGGAGAGGTCCCATTATTTCAGGGACAGTAAAACAGTTCTGGACGCATGTTCTTTGGGATGAATTAGATTATTTAATCATTGATCTACCACCTGGAACAGGGGATGTGGCACTGACAGTGATGCAGTCTGTTCCCATTAATGGTCTTGTAATGGTATCTGTTCCCCAAAAGTTGGTTTCTATGATTGTATCTAAGGCGGTCAATATGGCAAAAACCATGAACATTAAAGTTCTGGGCGTCATTGAAAATATGAGTTATCTGGAATGCCCCCATTGCAAGAAAAAAATAAAACTTTATGATTCAGAAGATACGGAAAGCTTCTTAAAGCAAATGGATTTGGAGTTACTTGGAGAGCTTCCTATGACCAATGATATATCTAATATTGCAAAGGTAGACTATAGCCAAATAGAAGCCATTTTCGATTCGGTTGCTGAAAATGTACTTAAAGCTTTAAAAAAAATTCAATAATTGAAAGGAGAAGACTATGAAAATTGCTGTTTCTTCAAAGGGAAAAGATGTACAGGATACAATGGATTTAAGATTTGGAAGATGTGAATATTTTCAAATTTATGATACGGAAAATAAGCAATTTCAAATCATTGAGAATAATGGGAAATCCGCTGAAGGTGGAGCGGGGATTGCCGCCGCCCAGCAGATATTAGATGAGAAAATAGATGCCATTATCACAGGGAACTTAGGACCCAATGCTTTTTTGATTCTTAAAAAAGCTGGCATTAAGGCTTACAAGGGAGAGAATGGGTCCATCACTTCTGCCTTAGAGGATCTCGAAAATGGAAAGCTTTCAGAACTGACAGAAGCAGGAAAATCCCATCAGGGATTAAATATAGGTTAAAAATAAAGGAGGAACTAAAATGAAAATAGCTGTTGCATCTGATGGAAAGTATGTAAGTGCACATTTTGGGCACTGTGAAGGATTTAATGTTTACGAGATTGAAGAAGGAAATGTGCTAAAAGAAGAGTTTAAGGAAAACCCCGGTCACAGGCCTGGATTTCTTCCGGTATTCTTAAAGGAATTGAATGTCAATACCATTATTGCGGGAGGTATGGGCGAAACGGCACAGCATCTATTTAAGGAGCAGGGGATACAAGTGGTTGTAGGAGCCAAAGGCTTATGTCAGGAGATACTCAAGACATATATGAAGGGAGACTTGGAATCTTCTGGGAGTGTGTGTGAGGAGCATCAGCATGAAGGTCATTGCAATGGTTAGGTGTTAGGAGTATGATGGATTAATGAATAAGGAGATTACTCCCTGTAGAGATTTGCTTGAAAGAAATGGATATCGCTTTACTGCGCAAAAACAAAGGATATTAGAAGAAATTCTTATAGCAAATACACATCTGAGTGTTAAAGAAATATATGAAAGAGTCAAAGAAAAACATATTGGTATTGCTACAGTCTATAGAAATTTGAAATGCTTTGAAACATTAGGAATCGTGAAAGAAATCAATGAAAATGGCATGAGGTATTATGAGAAAAGAATATATAGTGGGCAACCTTTGCATATTCACTTCAAATGTTTTATCTGTAACTGTATAATAGATATAGATGATTATACTTCAGATTTAGAATATTTAAAGATTAACAGAAAGATCGAGGAGAATAGTCAATTGGAAATACATGATGCCAATATTATGCTCATCGGCATATGTCCAAAATGCAGGGAGGATAAAGAAAAATGCCAAGGCCAACCAAATATAGACGTGTAGAATTTTTCCCCGAGGATACTTTTTTCATACCCTGGGGAAAGCCAAAATGTGAGATTGAAGAAATACTCCTTAAAGTCGAAGAGCTGGAAGCTATGAGGCTCAAGGATATTGAAGGCTTGAATCAGGAAGCATGTGCTGAAAAAATGCAAATATCACGGCAGACTTTCCAAAACATCATTGACAGTGCAAGAAAGACGGTCGCTATGGCATTAACAGAAGGTAAGGCCATCAGAATCAGTGGTGGGTATTATACCACACGATTTTGCAAATATAAGTGTACAGATTGCGAAACCTCTTATGAAGTAAATTTTGAACAAAATGAAAATATATGTCCAAAATGCGGTTCTCAACGTGTTGTGTGTAGAAAAAAGGCTGATTTTTGTAAAAAATGGTGTAAGGGGCAAGTCATTGAAGAATAAGAACGGTAAGCCTGAGATTGTGGCCTTTTCAAGTATCTTAACATCACCCTGTAATGGGTGGTGTTTTTTATATAATAGGAAATATCGATTTTCTATTATATAAAAGGGGAGTGCAGAGGGGATACTCCTTTGAAGCCCTAGCAGTAATCTCTGATTACGTAGCAGGCCTCATACAAGTGGAACTTTCTAATCTATGATTAGTTAAAGTTGCCATTCGCTCTGTGGAAACTCTCCAATCTTTGATTGGTAAAGAGTTTTTCAGTTGCCGATTAAGGAGGGTGCAGTGCCGAAGGGAACCATGGCCTTTTTACCCCAAGCTTGCTTGGCTAGGTAAAACGGACAGCAGGGAGCGTAGCGAGTCGGAGGCGAAGCCGGTGGGTTCCCTAGCGGAGTGGTGTTAGCCACTTTTTATGACATCTTAAAAGATTTCCAATTGTTATTAGGAGAATCTAAATGTATAATAAGTATGAATTGTAATTGAAAGGGGAGCGCCCATGAAAAAGCTGATCTTTGCCTTACTAATACTGACTCTCATGAGTACAGGTTGTCAAAAAAAAGAAGTGAATATGGATAATGCCATTATTACATTAGACAATATTTTTCCTCAAACAAGAGAAGTGACAAGCTATTATTCGGGGACTTTGGATTACGCTTCCTTTGAAACCGTTGTAAATATCGAAGAGTCATTTGAAGGAGAGGAATCTACTTTAATTCTTATTGAGGGAGAAGAAGTAGATTTATCAGGCGGAGAGGCTGGGGACACGTCATTTATTAAGAAAATAAGGATCAATGACAACTCAGTTCAGCAGGCTTTCGGTAATCAATACATAACGTTAATCCAGGGACCTTTAGATCAAGGAAACCAATGGACCGGAATATGGTACGACAAACTGTATGGTCTCATGAATGTGCAATGCTCAATAACCGAAATAACGGACAAAACCATAACAACGGAGTTTGTTCCTATAGAAGAAAATGAAACAAATGAAGGATATAAAGTTGTAACAGAATATGAGGTTGGTAAAGGAATTGTGGCTCAGACATTCACTTATGATTTTCATGATGAAAACGGCAGCGAGCCCTTTGAATATAAAATTTGGCTTTCAAAGATATCGGAAATACCAGATAATCAATTTATATCAAAATATATTAACCCAGATTCTCGTCTTAAACCTTTCTATGTAAATGAAGACACTTATTACAAGGCGCTGGTAGAAAAGTGGAGGAAATGGCTTCATGACGAGGAAGATATAACGGACGAAAAAATAGCAGATCAATATAAGCACATACTTTCTGAACTATCGGAAGAAGATTTGAAATCCATTTCAACTGCTAAGAAGATCGGTCAATTAATGTCTGAAGAAATGAAGGATGCTGGGGATGTTATTTATGAATTTGTTAACTTTTATGAAAGTAGAATATATGGGATGAGTTATGAATTAGGAAAGGCTCTGCCCTATGAGGAAATAGAACAAATATATAAATATAACGATGCAAAAGGAAGCCATGAGATACGTCCCATGCACGAAATAGAAGACATCATTCTTAGGGCTAAGGCAACAGTCCTTTGGGAAAATGGTATTTCTGTCTCCTATTCAGAAGGGATGCCTTACTTTTCCCCTGAAGAGGGGTACGCGTATCATGCATTTTCAGGCATTGCTCCAGATTATATGAAAGATTATTTGGAATTGAAGAGGTGGCGCTATCAAAATGAACCATTGGGAAGTGAAGGCTATTTGGGTTTAAGTCCCGATGAAATTGCCCAACGTTTATTTGCACTGGAACAGTACCATGAAGCGTATTCCGATAAATTAGGAAATCAAGACTGGATTCAGGAAGAGATTTGGTTGTTTCTAAACTTCTATATCAATCCAGGCTATAATTTTTCTATGTACCAAAATGGAATGCTTTCTCAGGATTATATTGGCAGTTATGAAAAGTTTGCCACCAATTATAAAGCTTCCCCTTCAGTGGACATGATTAAAAAAGTTTTCAATATCTTAAAGAAAAATAATTACATGTATTCTTTAGAGCTGGATACTTATTTAAAAGATCAGGGGATACAACCTACCATAGATCCGCAAATATATGAATCTCTTGAGGCGTATGATAAGCAAATAGATGACTTTAATCAAATACTAAAAAACTCCGTAGCCACTGAATTATATCATAATGAAAAAGTCATAACCGTAAAAAATAGCCAAGAATTAATAGAAGCCATCGCATCTGATACCACCATATTTTTAGAACCGGGGTTGTATCTTTTGCCATATGAATATCAAGGGAATAACGTGACGATCCAATGGGGTGAAATGACCATTAAAGATGTGAACAATCTGGTTTTAGTGGGAAAGGGTGAAGCGCCCATAACCGTAATGAGTGAGGCTTATGGCTATGTATTTCGATTTGACAGTTGTGATAATGTGACTATCAACAACCTTCGGTTGGGACATTTGCAACTCCATTGTAAGGCAGGTGTAGTTTATCTGCAAGGATGCAGTACTTTTAACATGGACAAATCCATTCTGTTTGGCTGTGGAGAATGGGGGCTTGAAGCCAGAGAATCTAATGGACTGATGGTAACAAACACCCTGATTTCTGATTGTGCGTCCAGGGCGGTTTTAATGGATGATGTGAAAGATGCCACATTTATTAACAGTATGTTTAAAAGAAATGGAAGAAATGTTGTGTTTATGGAAAGAAGTGAAAATGTCAATTTTGAAAAAGTTCTAATAACCTCAAATAATAAGGATAATAGGGATAAAGATTCTGTATTTGGTATGACAGACTGCAACAACATTTCTCTAACAAAATGCATCATAAATGATAATATAGCAAAAGAGATGGTAAGTGGGAATTCAGAGCTTAACATTGTGGAATAGAAAGAAAGATAAGAGATACAGATAGAGATAACAGATAATAGATAACAGATAAGAGTTAAGGAGGGTTTTGTTACTCAAAACCTTCAATTTAAGCTTAAATTTAAACTTCTATACGCATTATTGCTATTTTTTTCGGGCAGGCACAGGACCAGCCCCTACAGACTTACACTTAAACTTAAACTAAACTCTAAACGTGGTGAGCAAGAATGGTTGATATTAGAGAACAATTGAAGAAACTTCCGGATAAGCCAGGGGTCTATCTCATGAAAAATGACCATGGTGAAATTATTTATGTTGGTAAGGCCATTTCACTTAAAAATAGAGTTCGGCAATACTTTCAATCCACTAAAAATCAGGGAACAAAAGTTCAAGCAATGGTTTCTAATATATCAGAATTTGAATATATTATTACGGATTCTGAAATTGAAGCATTGATGCTTGAGAGTAATCTGATTAAAAAGAATCAGCCTAAGTATAATGTTTTATTGAGAGATGATAAGTCTTTTCCTTATATTAAAGTGGCCATTAAAGAAAAGTATCCGCGAGTTCTGAAAACAAGAAAAGTGTATAAGGATGGGGCAAAGTACTTTGGCCCGTATACAGATGTGGGTGCAGTTAATCATATTCTTGACCTTCTGAGTAAAATATATCCTTTGAAAAAATGTGCTAAAATGCATTTTACCAAAAATCACTCTGTATGTTTGAATTATCATATTGGACAATGTTTGGGTGTTTGTGTTAATGATGTTGTGAAGCATGACTACAAAGGTATGATTGAAGAAATTATACAATTTCTTCAAGGCAAAAGTGAAAAAATTGAAAAACATCTAACAGAAGAAATGATGCAAGCTTCTAAGCGTTTGGATTTTGAAAGAGCTGCAGAATATAGAGATTATATCCGTTCCGTACATGCTTTAATGGAGAAACAGAAAATGATACTCACTTCCGTTTCAGATATGGATGTTATTGCTGTTTCCAGAGGAAAAAAGGAATGCCATGCAATGGTTTTTTTTGTTCGCCAGGGCAAATTGACTGGAAGAGAAAACTACATCGTTCAGGCTACCTTAGAGGATGCTTCAAGTGAGATCACAGGCGCCTTTATCAAACAGTTTTACTCTGAGACTTCTTACATCCCTAAGGAAATCATTATGAGTGATGAACCTTATGAGAACAAGGTAATCCAAGAATGGTTGTCACAAAGAAGAGGGAGTCGGGTAAAAATATATGTGCCTCAAAAGGGAGAAAAGAAGGCTTTAATGGATATGGCAATTAAGAATGTCATAGAGTTAACTCATCTTTTAGATGAAAAATCAAATAGAGATCAGCTAAAAACCGAAGGGACTCTGTTAGCGCTGAAGGAATATTTAAATCTTACCAAGTTACCTATTCGAATTGAAGCTTACGATATTTCAAACACCAGTGGGGTAGATTCTGTAGGCTCTATGGTGGTGTTTGAAAATGGCAAGTCGAAAAAAAGCGATTATCGAAGGTTTAAGATTAAAACCATAGAAGGGCCCAACGATTATGGCAGTTTACAGGAAGTCGTATTTCGTAGGTTTAAAAGAGCCTTGGCAGAAGATGGTTTGGATAAGGACAACAGCTTTGAAAAAAAACCGGATCTTCTTTTAATCGATGGTGGAGAGAAACAAGTCAAGGTGGTAATGGATGTATTGACAGCTTTAAAGATGGAAATACCAGTAGCCGGAATGGTAAAGGATAAAAAACATCGAACACGTGGCCTTGTCTTTTGTGGCACTGAGTTAGATATAAAGGCAAATAAAAGTGTCTATATGTTTATTTCAGAGATACAAGAAGAGGCACACCGTTTTGCCATCACTTATCACAAGAGCCTTAGAGGGAAGGCCTTGACCCATTCAGTGCTTGATTCAATTGAAGGAGTAGGGCCTATACGAAAGGCGGCTTTATTAAAGCATTTTGGTGCCATTGATTTGATTAAGAAGGCTTCTGTAGAAGAACTAAGTCAGGTAGATGCCATAAATATAAATGCAGCCAAACAGATAAAAGAGTATTTTAAAACCCACCCATAAACTTCGAAGATCTTGGAGAAGCTATATAAAACACGTCTGATTCTTTAATCAGACGTGTTTTGTTATATTTGAAGCCTATTTTTATCATAATAAAATAAAAATTCAAAAAAGGGTTATAAAATAGTCATTAAAATAGAAAGATAACTTGTAATTACTTTTAATAATACCCACTAATAAAGAATGAAAAGCATCATGTTTGAATAATGTATATATTGGTATAGGTTTCAAAAGAAATATGGAGGACTTATGAATAATAGTTTCTTTAAGGATGAACAGATTTTTTTATTTCATACAGGGAAGTATCATCACAGTTATGAAATGTTAGGGGCGCATATGATAAAGGAAGAAGAAACAAAGGGTGTGCGCTTTTCAGTATGGGCACCCCATGCAGAGGAAGTCTCTGTTGTAGGGGATTTCAATGGTTGGGATAGAACGAAACACAAAATGATTAAAATAAGTGAAGGCGGTATCTGGAGTGTTTTTATTTCTGGCGTGCAAGAAGGAGCTCTTTATAAATACGCAATTGCAACATCTCAAGGCCATGTGATAATTAAGACAGATCCATATGCTTTTTTTTCAGAAGTCAGACCCAATACTGCTTCAATTGTATACTCAATAGAGGGATATAAGTGGCAAGATGAAGCGTGGATAAGAAAACGGGCTGAAATTTTTACAAGGCCTGTTAATATCTATGAAGTTCATTTAGGTTCATGGAGAAGGCATGATGACCAAGAACTATTCAACTATAAGGAAATTGCTAAACAATTGATACCTTATGTTAAGGAAATGGGTTATACACATATAGAAATACTGCCTATTATGGAACATCCTTACGATGGGTCATGGGGATACCAATGTTCAGGTTATTTTTCGGTAACCAGCAGATATGGGGAACCCAAAGATTTTATGCACTTAGTTGAGAAGTGCCATGAGAATGGAATAGGGGTCCTTTTAGATTGGGTTCCGGGACATTTCTGCGCAAATGACGAATATTTGTCTCGTTTTGATGGCACCATGCTTTTTGAAAAAGAACAACACTGGGAGTGGGGAACCTATAAATTCGATTTTTCAAGAAGTGAAGTCTACAGCTTTCTCATATCAAATGCCGTTTTTTGGTTTGAGAAATATCACATAGACGGTATGAGGATAGATGGGGTATCCAGCATGCTGTTGTTAAACCATGGAAAGGAAAATAGAGAGTGGACTCAAAATCAATTTGGTGGAAATGAGGATCTAGAAGCCATTGAATTTATGAAGCAGCTCAATACAGCAGTTTTTAGGTATTTTCCTAATGTGATTATGGCAGCAGAAGAGGCAACCGCTTGGCCCAAAGTGACTTGGCCAGTTGATGATGGAGGATTAGGATATAACTATAAATGGAACATGGGATGGATGAATGATATTTTAAGATATATGGAGCTACAACCCATGTATCGAAAGTATCATCATGAGCTCATAACCTTTTCTCTCATGTATGCTTTTTCCGAAAATTTTATTTTAGCCATTTCCCATGATGAAGTGGTACATGGTAAAAAATCCCTTATTGAAAAAATGCCGGGAGACTATTGGCAAAAATTTGCAAATCTAAGAGCCTTTTTTTGTTTTCTTATGACACATCCAGGAAAGAAGCTAATTTTTATGGGAGCAGAATTCGCACAATTTGTTGAATGGCGATATTATTGTTCTCTGGATTGGGGCATACTAAATTTTGATATGCATAAAAAATTTCATGAATTTGTTAAGCGAATCAATCATTTCTATTTGAAGGAGGAAATTTTGTGGTCCAATGACCACTCATGGGACGGCTTCCAATGGTTAGACGTTAACAATAATGAGCAGAATATTATTTCTTTTATTCGCAAAAACAAGAATCAGGAAAGTATCGTTGTATTGGTTAGCTTTACTCCTGTTAGTTATGATCATTTTAGAATTGGTGTTCCTAGTTCAGGCAAATATCGGCTTATATTTAATTCGGATCAAAAAGAATATGGTGGAACAGGAAACATTACAGAAGTGGAATACACTACTGAAGGAATCCAATGCCATGGGCAGACATTTTCAATAGAGCTTCCTCTCCCATCTTATTCTGGAATAATTCTAAAGAAGGAGGGTTAAGGCATTATGATTGAGATTCTTCATGATTCCCATGAGACTTATTATAGGATGCCTTTTGGTGCGGTTCCTTGTAAAACAAAAATTGCTTTGAGAGTCACTCTGTCTTCGAAGGATATAGATCTTGACGGCATTGAATGTGCCCTTCAATTATATGAAGGATTTGATCCTGTCACTGTTGAAATGGACATAGAAAAAAAGGAATGCTCAAAAGCCACTTACATGGCTCAATACACGGCGCCTAAAAATCCGGGGTTGGTCTGGTATTACTTTATTGTCAAACATCATAATGAAACCATATTTTATGGAAACAATTGGGAGAGGCAAGGAGGTAAAGGGGTTGTAACAGAAGAAGAAAATGTACCTTCTTATCAAATTACTGTATATGATGATAAACGCTGTGTTCCTGAGTGGTTCAAAGAATCTATTATGTATCAAATATTTGTTGATCGTTTTTATAATGGGAATGCAGATAACAAAATAAATTCTCCCAACATGGGTAGTTTAATTCACGGAGATTGGTATGATACGCCTTATTATATTAAAGACAAAGAAGGCCGAGTGGTGCGATGGGATTTTTTTGGAGGAAATCTGAAGGGCATTCAAGAGAAACTGCCATATCTTAAAGAGCTGGGGATCGATGTCATTTATTTAAATCCCATTTTTGAAGCCATTAGTAATCATAAATATGATACAGGGGACTATAAAAAAATAGATCCCATGTTCGGTACTTTACAAGACTTTGAAAATCTAATTGAAGCAGGTAAAAAGTATGGAATTAAATTTATATTGGATGGGGTTTTCAGTCATACAGGAAGCGAAAGTATCTATTTTAATAAGAATGGCACTTATCCAGAAATAGGTGCTTTTCAATCTAAAGAATCGCCCTATTTTAGCTGGTATCAATTTGAAAATTATCCTAATGAATATGATTCATGGTGGGGAGTAGGAACCCTCCCAAATGTTAATGAAATGGAAGACTCCTATAAAGATTTCATATTTAATAAGGATGATAGCGTCATAAAGTACTGGGCCGAAAAAGGTGTGAAGGGATGGCGGCTGGATGTAGCAGATGAGTTACCAGATGAATTTATTAAAGGGTTGAAAAGTACCATGATGGAATTGGATGATGATTCTGTTTTGATTGGTGAAGTATGGGAAGATGCTTCCAACAAAATAAGTTATGGTCAATTGCGTCAGTATTTTTGGGGGGATGAACTGGATTCTGTTATGAACTATCCTTTCAGATCCACCTTCATCGATTTCATTTTAGGGCATATAAGTAGCGAGGATGCTGAGAAAAGGTTGATGTGCCTCTATGAAAACTATCCAAAGGATATATTTTACTCGTTAATTAACCTTATTGGAACCCACGATGTGGAAAGAATCTTGACAATATTGGGAGAAGCTGAAGACACTTTTAGTATGAGCGAAGAAGAAAAGGAAAAATACCGATTACCAACTAAGAAGAGACAAATTGGAATAAAGCGGCTTGAACTATTGGTTCTAATTCAAATGACCTTTCCAGGGGTGCCTTGTATTTATTATGGGGATGAAGCAGAAATGGAAGGATATGCGGACCCTTATAACAGAGGGCCATATCCTTGGAACAAAGAAAATAAGAGCCTAATTGATTGGTATAAAATAGCAACTGGAATCAGAAAGAGTCATAAGGTATTTGTTTCAGGAGATTGGAAAGGATTTTATTGTAAAAAGGATATTTTCGGATATATTCGAAGCTTAGACAATGTAGACACCATATGTATTTTTAATCGCAACCCCGAAAAAGAATACATGGTATCATTGGAGGAAAAATTTGAAAATTTCTGTGGGATAGATTTATTAAAAAATGAACAAATAACAGATATAAAGAAAGTATCACTTAAGCCTTTAGAGGGAAGAATATTTATGAGGAATGAGCGTATATATAAAGAATGACTTAATAAAAATAGAGGCTGAATTGAATATAATAAAGGCTTGAAAAATGACAATGTCGGAAAAGGAGAGTACTTATAATGCTCAACAAAGATTGTATCGCAATGCTTCTTGCAGGAGGAAAAGGCGAAAGATTAGGGAACCTTACAGACAACACAGCAAAACCAGCAGTTGCATATGGCGGAAAATATAAATTAATCGATTTCAGCCTGAGCAACTGTAGAAATTCAGGGATTAATATCGTTGGGGTATTGACCCAATACAGACCTCTGTTTCTCAATTCATATATTGGAACAGGTGAAGCTTGGGGATTGAATAAGCCAAATGGTGAAGTCAGTATTTTATCTCCCTATGAAACTAAGAAAGGAAAGAAATGGTATCAAGGAACATCGGATGCAGTTTTTCAAAATATTGAATTTATTGATTTTCATAATCCCAAATATGTGCTGATTTTATCAGGTGATCATATCTACAAAATGAATTATAAGGAAATGCTAAAATTTCATATTAGCAAAAATGCAGAAATGACCATTGCAGTGACAAATGTGCCTATGTCAGAAGCCCATCGATTTGGGATATTGAGAACCGATAAATCAAATAAAATAACCGAATTTTGGGAAAAACCCCAATTTCCTCAGTGCAATCTTGCTTCTATGGGTATCTATATTTTCAATTGGGATGTTCTGAGGAATGCACTCATTGAAGATACTCAAAATAAGCATTCAAGAAACGACTTTGGAAAAAATATAATCCCAATGGTTTTAAAGGACAAAAAAGAAGTGTATGGGTACACATTTAATGGGTATTGGCGAGATGTAGGGACTATTGAAAGTTACTTTGAAGCCAATATGGATCTATTAAGAAAAGATTCTGGCTTAAATATTTGGAAGGATATGAATAACGTTTATACCCATCAGCCTCTGTCAAGGCCCCAATATATAGGCGCAAATGCTCAAGTGAAAAATGCTTTAATATCGGATGGGTGCACCATACTGGGAGAGGTATCAAATTCTATTATTTTTTCAAATGTGTTTATTGATGAAAAAGCGAAGATAAAGGATTCTATTGTATTAAGCGGTTCTGAAATATCGGGTAACGTCAATATTTATAAAAGTATCATAAGCGAAAAGGCTAGAATTAATGAAAATTATGCTATGGAATTTGCCAATGAGCTTATGCCTAATATTTCAAGTATTGAAAAAAGTATTATCAAGATTATTTCATAAAGAGACTTTTAGACTATAGGAGGCAAAAAGTGAAGGTATTATTTGCAGCTTCTGAAGGATACCCTTTTGCAAAAACAGGAGGATTAGGTGATGTAATTGGGTCGTTTCCGTCAGAATTAAAGAAAAAGGGGATAGATGTTCGCGTTATCATGCCAAAATATGCACAAATACCCGAAGTGTTCAAAAATCAGATGAAACCTGTAATTGATTTTTGTGTTCATATGAACTGGAGAAAACGGTATTGTGGCATTGAAGAATTAAAGTACAATGGCATTGTGTATTATTTTATAGACAACGAATTTTATTTTAAGAAATCGGGTTATTATGGCTATTCTGATGACCAAGAAAAATTCGTTTATTTTTCTTTGGCCATTCTTGAAGGTCTAAAAGAAATGAACTTTTGTCCAGATATCATTCATTGTCATGACTGGCATACGGCCCTTGTACCTTTTTTAGTTAAGAATTATTACAAAGATTCTTTTTTTAAAGGGATTAAAACCGTGTTAACCATTCATAACTTAAAATATCAGGGCGTTTTTCAAAATGAAGCGTTAAATGAATTGATAGGTATTCCTGAGAGTATCGACGCGTTAGAATGCAACCATTGTGGGAATTTATTAAAAGGAGGCATTGTTTCTGCAGACTTAGTGACAACAGTGAGTTCTACCTATTCTAAAGAAATCCAAGAGCTACCTTTAGGAGAGAATTTAGATCCTATTCTAAGAGAAAACCGACATAAGATTCGAGGAATCCTTAATGGAATAGATTACACTCTTTATAATCCAGAAACAGACAAAAGCTTATATAAAAATTATAAGGATTCCTATACAGAGAAAATTCAAAATAAGATAGAATTTCAAAGAGAATATGATTTACCTCAAGATCCAAACATCCCTATGATAGCTATTATATCGAGGCTTACAGAACAGAAAGGAATAGATTTGGTTCAGACTGCGATGCATGATATTCTTGGTCTAGGATTTCAATTTGTTGTATTGGGTGTAGGAGAATATCAATATGAAATGTTTTTTAAGAATTTAACCGCTGAGTTCTCTGATCAATTTCGTGCTTTTATTCAGTTTGATGAGGAACTATCGAGAAAAATATATGGTTCTGCAGATATGGTTCTTATGCCGTCACAATATGAACCTTGTGGACTTACACAGATGATTGCAATGAGATATGGAACGATTCCCATTGTCAGAGAAACAGGTGGGTTAAAAGATACAGTCACTTTATTTGAGAATAATAATCAAGGAACGGGATTTACTTTTAATCATTATGAAACTTCAGAAATGTTAACAATCATTAAAGCAGCTTTAGAGGTATATCATCAAAAAGACAAATGGCGAATGCTTTTTAACAATGCAATTCATACAGATTTAAGCTGGGAAAAACCTGTAAATGAATATCTTAAAGAATATGAGAAGATTCTTAATCATTGAATTGGGATAAATTGTTTGATAATGGATATATATAATGTTATAGTGTAATGGATAAATTATATAAATGAAAGGACGAAAATATGGATAAGAAATTAGAAAATACTGGTGGCGAATGTGGCTGCTCAGAAGATGAAGAAGTAGAAGTGATTACTTTGGAATTCGATGACGGAGAATCTGTAGAATGTGAAGTTATTGGTGTGTTTGAGTTTGAAAGCAAAGAATATATAGCACTTTTACCTGGAGATGGTACAGATGATGTATATATTTATGGGTATAAAGAGTTAGATGAGGAAGAATTTGAGTTAGTAGATATTGTAGACGAGGAAGAATTCAAAAGAGTTTCTGATATGTTTGAAAAACTTGCATATGAAGACGATGATGAAGACGAAGAAGATGAGGAAGAAAACGAAGAATAACATAAACATAATATTTCTGATTTTTTTAACGAATCTCTAACATAATTCTAACAGCCTTTTGGCTGTTTTTTTTATTATCATACGATATAATAAAAGTAAGAAGTAATAAACTTATATATATACTGGAGGTTAATGATGAACAAATTATACCGTTCAACAACGGATAAAAAATTAGCAGGCGTATGTGGTGGAATTGCTGAGCAACTTAATATTGATCCAACAATTATCAGATTGGTATGGGCTTTCTTTACTTTGCTTTCATGGGGAACAGGTTTGATTTTATATATTATCGCAGCATTGATTATACCTGAAGAGCTTCAGATTGAAGATTCCAATGAAACAAAAAAAAATATAACCGAGACAGAAACGGTTGAAGATGAGAAAACCCATAAAGAACAAGGAGGACATCATGAGTCAGAGGATTAATAAATCTTCGAAAGACAAAGTTTTAGCAGGGGTTTGCGGGGGCGTAGCAGAATATTTTAATATTGATCCTGTTATAGTCAGGTTGATTTGGGTTCTTGCAACACTTGTATATGGTGCTGGTCTCTTAATATATATTGTTGCTGCAATTATTATGCCTCAGGATACCTCGGAAAAAGAAATATCAACTTACAGAGAAGATGATTATGATTCCGAAAAAGGAAAGAAGATGTTAGGTATTGCATTTATTGGATTCGGAGCACTTTTTATTTCAAGAAGATACTTTTTCTGGGTGGATAGTGAAATGCTTATTGCAGCCGCTTTCATCTGTATAGGCGTCTTCCTATTTCTCAAAAGTAGAGGAGGCAAAAATGAAGAATAATGCCAATCCTGGAAGTAAGTTAGGCTTAGTGCTCATTATTATGGGAGTATTATTTTTACTATCTAAGCTGGAGATATTTAAATTCTCATTTTCAATTCTTGGATATATTAGCGCATTAATTAGCATTTGGCCCATGGTTTTGATTGTCGTAGGGATCAGTATCCTCTTAAACAAGCATACAATGATTAAAATGATTCTTTGGAGCTTTTTTTTGATCTTGGTATTGCTCTACTCATCTTATGGAGAGAGATTTCAAGGGTTTGACGGTTTTCACAGTTTTCAAGGTTTTGAATTTTTCATTGAAAATGGTCAGATAAATTCTAATTGGAACAGTAAAGGGGCTTCAAAGAGTATTTCTATTAATAATAATAATGGTGCTGAAAAAGGCGCAATGAATATAGATTTAGGTGCTTGTAAATTAGAAATAGGGGAAACCTCTGATGATTTGGTTGAAATTAGAAGTAATATGAAGGAATTATCTTACAAAAGTAATTATAATAACAAAGAAAAAACAGAGAATATAGAGATTTGGGAAGAAGATTCCTCAAAAGAAATAAAAAGCAGAGACACAAATTTGAAGTTGAATGAAGATATTGTTTGGGATATTAATGCACACTTGGCAGCCTTGGATGCAAATTTAGATTTGTCCCAACTAAAGGTGAGTACTTTTACCCTTGATTTAGTTGCGGGCAATGTGGATTTATTTTTAGGGGCAGAAAACGCTCATACAGATGTTTATTTCAATGGCGCCGGATCAAACATTAACATCCATGTGCCTAAGGAAAGTGGTGTTAAGATAATCAAAGAGGGGAAGTTAATGAACTTTGAAGATAAGATTGGTTTGAAAGAGAAAGAAACAGATTTTGTCAGTCTAAATTATCATGAGGCAGATGCCGTTGTAGATGTGTATTTAAATGCCAGTGCTGCTAATATTACTGTAGACAATGATTGGGATTAAGTTATTGCATTTATCCTTTAGGATATGATATAGTTTTTTAAAGGTAAGAATTTATTAAAATTTTTTTGTAGGTTGGTAGGAATAAAAAATATGTTAAACTGTGAAAACAGGTCCGTTTTTGATTTCTATCAAGCGGACTTTTTTTGTTTTGTTGATGAAAATTCAAAATAGGAGGGCTTTATGATTTGGTCTAAAGAGGAAACTTTAGGGAGAGAACAGTATGAAAAGATTCAGTTTGAAAGACTTAAAAAAACCATTAATTCTGTATATGAGAAAGTCCCTTTTTATCGTCAAAGATTCAAAGCTATGGGGTTATTGCCAGAGGATATCCAATGCTTAAATGATATCAGTAAGCTTCCTTTTACTGTAAAGGATGATTTAAGGGAAAACTATCCTTTTGGTCTTTTTGCGGTCCCAAATAAAGATGTTGTTAGATTTCATGCATCTTCTGGCACGACTGGAAAACCAACGGTAGTAGGATACACGAAGAATGATATGGAGGTCTGGTCTCAGTTAATTGCTCGTATTGTCACAATGGCAGGGGTTACAAATGAAGACATTGCACAAGTGGCCTTTGGTTATGGGTTGTTCACAGGTGCTTTTGGCCTTCATCAGGGGCTTGAAAAGATCGGCGCGTCGGTGATTCCGATTTCCAGTGGCAATACCAAGAAACAGATTATGATTATGAAAGATTTTGGAACTACGACACTGATTTGCACACCCTCATATGCCCTCCATATGGCTGAGATTGCTAAAGAGGAAGGGATAGATCCAAAAAAAGATTTGAAAGTTAAATGGGGATTATTTGGGGGAGAAGGCTCAACAGAAGGCATGAGAAGGCAAATCAATCAAGCATGGGGACTGTTTGCAACGGAAAATTATGGGATGAGCGAGCTTATAGGTCCTGGAGTATCGGGAGAGTGCAAAAGTCTAAAGGGAATGCACATTTCTGAGGATCATTTTATTCCCGAGATCATTAATCCTGAAACAGGAGAGGTGCTTCCCCCAGGAGAAGTAGGAGAATTGGTTATAACGCCTATTACAAAGGAAGCACTTCCTCTCATTAGATACAGAACCAAAGATATTACACGTTTAATGTACGAAAAGTGTGACTGTGGTAGAACAACAGTAAGAATGTCAAAAATCGAAGGACGTACCGATGATATGCTTATCATTGGGGGCGTTAATGTTTTCCCTTCTCAGATAGAAGAAGTTCTTCTAAACATAGAAGAAATAGGACCTCATTATCAAATAAAGGTTTTCAAAAAAGGTTTTCTTGATAAAATAGAGATAGATGTTGAACTCATTGATGCAAATTTATTAGATTCTTTCGCCCTTTTAGAATCATTAAACAATAAGATTAAATCAGATTTGAGAACAATTTTGGGAGTAGATGCTAAGATACACTTAGTAGAACCTCGAAGCCTTGCCAGATATGAAGGAAAAGCAAAAAGGGTACTTGATATGAGAGATGAAAAGTAGGGAAGAATGTAAGTAGAAGTGGAAGTTTAGGTGTAAGTGGAAGTCTAAGTATAAGTATAAGTTTGAGTTTAAGTGTAAGTATGAGTGGAAGTGGAAGTGGAAGCATAAGTTGAAGTATAAGTGGAAACACGATATCTAATGTTTAACTTACCCTACTCCGAAGGAGTCACTTTAACTTAAGCTTATACTACTCTGAAGGAGTCCACTAAAACTCAAGCATATATTACTCCGCAGGAGTCACTAAAACTCAAGCTTATACTACTCCGCAGGAGTCCACTTAAACTTAAATTTATACTACTCCGAAGGAGTCCACTTAAACTTAAGCTTATACTACTCCGAAGGAGTTCACTTATACTTAATCTTTATAATAAGTTCAGGAGGTTTATTATGGAAATAAAGCAGCTTTCAATTTTCATTGAAAATCAAAAGGGGCATCTTGCTGCATTGACGGATGTTCTTAATAGAGAGAACATTGATATTAGAGCGATATCTGTTTTCGATACTTCGGAATATGGGATATTAAGAATGGTAGTGGATTTTCCTGACCGTGCTTTGAAAGTGTTGGAAAAGGAAGGGTTTACAGCAAAGATAAGTGATGTATTAGCCATTGAACCTGAGGATAAGCCGGGAAGTCTTTGCGAAGTCTTTAAAATACTGGATAAAAATAATATTGATATTGAATACATTTACTCCTTTGTTCTTAGGAAAGAAGAAATGCCGCTGATTATCTTAAAGGTGAATCACCATGAAAAAGGCGTTGAAGCTTTACAAAATGCAGGGATTAAGGTTGTTTCTAAAGAAGCGGTATATAGATAATAAATCAAGGAAAAAGATTCTTCAATGCGAAGGATCTTTTTGTTTGTTTTCAATTTGTCTTTTACTTTATGATCGTGGTAAATTTTTAAAGATTGATATAGAATAGATATAAGGATTGATGTGTAAGAATCTTAAGATACAGGAGAGACGAATCATGAAAAAGTTTATCATTCTATTATTGGCACTTCTCATTCCAATTATTTTTTTTATTGGCGCTATGACCCTTATAAGCCAGACACCCTCGTTTTATTCCTATGAGTTTGATAAGTTGAATACCATTGAGGAAGCTAAAATCAAAATATCTTCTCAGGAAGTATCAAGAATGATGGTGGATTATATTCAAGGAAAAAGAACCGATTTTCAAATACAAGCTGAAGTGAACGGTAAAGAGCAGAATTTATTTAACACCAAAGAGCAGCAACACATGGAGGATGTGAAGAAGCTCATTCAAGTAGGCAACATTGTATCAATTATTGGCTTTTTAGTTTTAGCCGTATTGTATTTGTGGCTCTTTAAAAAGGAAAAGATATCTTTGTGGACGATGTACAAAACAGCGGTTGGTGCTTGTATGGTTTTTCTAGTCGGGTTGATTCTCGCAAGCACAGTAGATTTTAATGCGGCCTTTGATCTTTTCCATGAAGTGCTTTTTGCTAACGATTTATGGATATTGAACCCAAAAAAAGATATCCTATTAATGTTGATGCCTTTAAAATTCTTTATTGATGCTTTTGTGCTTTCATTAATTATGGTAACAGGGGGCATCATAATACTTGGAGTGATAACATGGAGAATTACAAGGTCAAGAAATATGTTTTATTAACCATCTTTTTTATCATATTGGTTTTTTTTATGGTCATGGTTATGCCCTATAGCAGAAGTTTTATGGTGACTGAAATCTATAAAGAAATGAATAGAAATCAAAGTATTTTAACAAAGGAAGGCATCCATTTTAACATTCCTTCAGGATCAAGAACCAAGGAAAAAGATTGGTTTAATCAAATGATATGGTTTCATGACTCAGGTGGATTCTCAAGATATATGAATAGAAACCTTGACATGACAGTACTATATACCTATGGCGCTTTTAATTCTGTTTTTGGAACATCTATGTATTATGAAGAACAATCGCCTTTTTATGGGGCTTTCTATGGGGGATACGCTGTAAGAGATATGGATAAACCCTGGGAGCCTTTTGGTTTTGATACCTCAGGCAGAATTGTTAACAGTGAAATTGAAAGCATACCCCTTTATGATCAAAAATATTTAGTACTTCCTGCTCTGGGTTGTACACAAGAGAAAGTTTTTAATACACAAGATCATATCATTGTAAAAGATAGGACATATGCTGGGTATACAGGATGGACCCGTGTGGATAGTCGAATTAGGACAAATGGACCGGCTCATAGAAGGCAAGGGTTCCATAGAGGATATTTACAATACGGAATGCCTTTAGAACCCACTGAAAAGGGGAAAAAAGATTTCGCCCCCCAATGGTTTTATGGACGAATGTATATCAGATACTTTGAAGAATACCAAATAACCATTTGTTTGTATGTTATGTGCAAGGATTTAAAAACCGTTGATGCCTGCGATAAAGAATTGCTTTCTAAGACGGAAATTGGAAATATAAGTGAATGAGGAAAAGCAAGTTTAAGTTTAAGTGTAAGTATAAGTTTAAGTTTAAGTTGTAGGGATGGGTCACTGTGCCTATCCGCACAGTTTTAATTTTAAGCATATTTATGATTTGCGCTTTAAAGGCATTTAACTTAAACTAACTTCGAAGAAGTTACTTATGCTTAACACTTAATTCAAGGTGGGGTGCAAGATGAAGGAAAAGAGGCTAATAAAGAAAGAACTCAAAAAGACACTAAAAAAAGAACAGAAAATAATTAAGCAAGATAATCATTTTATTTTTGAAAAACAGACATGTGATATTAGAGAAAAAATTAATAATAAACTGCCTTTTGATATTGAAAAAAAGTTCACAAATGCTTTTGAAAAAAGCTTCAGTACGGTTTTTAATAAGGGGATAAAGTATATTGAGAGAACATATAATAAGCAAAAACTCATGGATGATTTTGAAGGAGACATCAAAAAATTCTCCTATTCAATTAAAAAAAGAAATTTGAATGCTTCTGAGAGAAGGGTAAAAAGAAAAATTTTGATTAATCAAGGGTTATCTACAGTTGAAGGGGCGGCTGTGGGGTTTATGGGTATTCTAACTGCTCTTGCCGATGTTCCAATTTTCATATCAGTTTTAATAAAAAACCTTAATGAGATATCCCTTCAGTATGGATTTGATTATAATACTGAAAGTGAAAAAATAGTAATGCTAAATATTATTTCTATGAGTATTTCGGAAGGCGAAAATAGACTTATGTACTCACAGAATATTGATAAAATTGGATATCGTATTGACCTGGGAGAAGAAATAGATGTACAACTTGAAGAAGTTATTCAAGGGACATCCCAAGCCCTTGCTGAATACATGACCACCGCTATTCTACTTCAGAGTATTCCTTTTGCCGGTTTTGTCTTTGGAGGGCTTAACAATTTCAGATTCACTGGAAATCTGTCTAAAGTTGCAAATATCAAGTATAAAAAAAGATATCTACACAAAATGATGACAGAACAATAATCATAAACATTGAACGTCTCCAATAGTAACATGAACATTTAAATGTTATTGAGTCCCTGCTTTCAACTTTTTGCATATACTGTAAATGAAGCAGGAGGTAAACCTGTTGTCTGATCATACCGTAGATTTTTGGGATGAAGCAGATGGATATGTTGGCGAAGAAGGCGGCAAATTCCATCATAATAAGGACATAAATATTAACATATTCTGTTGCAATGAATCAAAAATTTATATTAAAGAAGTAAGGGATGGTATAAGAATTACTGTAAAACGCAATGATAATCAAGAGAATTGTTCATGTTGTAATTCCAATGAAGAATAAAGAAAGGGTTGAAATATCAGCCCTTTTTTATATGATAGGAAATATCGATTTTCTATTATATAAAAGAGGGGAGTGCAGAGGGGATACTCCTT
>JADQBM010000073.1 GCA_016278615.1 Clostridia bacterium
TACGGTTCCGCTACGCTTCACCCAAATTTATGAACCTAAGCCAAGTCTGGCTAAGGTTAATAAACTTCGTAAACTCGGAACGTTAACTGCAATCGGCCGACGACTGTGCCGTCCATGGCGTGGATAAATAGGCGAAAAATTTGGGGTGTTTAATACACAGTAGATATTAAATGCGTAACAACCCACCTTCCCTTAATTTGTACATTATGTAAATGTTGTGCAGCAGCAATTATTTAGTAGTTATACTTAGATAAAAACAACGATTTTTATCAGATTGAGAGGTAAAGGTAATATGATTTTCAGAGAAGCTAATTTATCGGATATTAGTGAGATTACTAAAATATATGTGGACTCCTGGAAAATAACATATAGCGGTATTTTACCAGAAGATTACTTAGACAATATTTCTTTTAAAGAAAAGAGAGAATATTTATTAACTAATTTTCAAAGACCTAAAAACAAGTTTTTTGTTTCTATTAACGATAATGAAGAAGTTTCTGGTTTTGTTGCATTTGGTGAAGAATCTACAGGAAAAACCAAATACACAGGAGAGTTATTTTTTGTATATTTGCTAAATGAGTATAAGGGTCAAGGAATAGGAAAATTATTGTTTAAAAAAGCTATTGATGAATTAGAGAAATCAAATATCACATCAATGTTAATATGGGCTTTAGAGAAAAATCCAGTTTGTAAATTTTACGAATATTTAGGTGGGAAGAAAACATTTGAAAGATACTCTGTGTATAATGGCGAAAGATTTAAAGATGTTGCTTATACCTGGGATGATATTACAACCATAAAAAATACTTGAATTGCATTTTCTTATTAACGACATAAACATAGGAGGGAATTACACCGCCCTTGGTGCACATTTCAACTAAACTGTGCAATAGAATTAGAATTGTTGGCACACATTCTCTATATGATGCGTAGTAAATGGTGAAGAAATTGAATTTAAGGGGCTGACGTCCTGATAGCCTCGGGCTCTGTGGCCGTCCGAAATCAGTTAACAGAGTGTTACCGCAAGGGGGCGGTAGAGTAATAACTTTTGAGCTTGCCGCCCCACATACCCTCTGTCACAAAGCTTGCAGTATTAAAAGTGGACCGAATGAGCAAGTTTTTGCGCCAGCCCTACGGGACTGGTACGTCGGTAACACTCGGGACGTTATGTGAAATAATCAATTATAGCATTTAATTCATGAGAGGTGGGAAAAATATGTGGCCAATAGGAGACTTCGATAGATTAGTAAATGAGATAAAAAGAAGAGAAGAACCTGATTATCCTGTTACATTTGGTGTTCTTATAGCAGATTATCGACAACAAAGATGTAGAGAATATATGCTGAACTATATTGAAAGGTTTGATACTGTATCAGGAAAATATATTAACTTCTACTTACCTGGATACATAGATGATGACCATTTTGCGAATGAGAACAAGATTTCAATTGGAAGTAAGAATTATTATTTTGATTCTCAAATATATATAAGGTTTCTTGATAAGTTAGAAATAGATTTTGGAATTCAGTATACATATAATCCAGAGTTAATTCTCTTTGAATATGATAGAGGTCATTTTGGAACATCTAAGAGAATTGTAATTGAACTTGATAGGAATGGTAATGATATTCAAAATGTTGGACAACTATTCGAAAACGTTTTTGATATTGCAAAACAAAAAGTACGAATTGAGGAATTTTCAAAAGATTTGAGCATGAGAGACATTAAAGCTGGTTTGTTTGATAAGTTAGTAGATTCGATAGGAATCAATGCATTAAACAATGTAAATTTGATAAGAACTGAACTTGGTAGATACAAGATTGTTGGGAAATAATTAATTACTTCACATAACAGCGTATTTCCAACACAACGAGAAAGTGGTAGGATTGTTGCGTCGTAAACACGCGGAACGATATGTGACATCGGGGAAAAGAAAAAGTCTGCGCATCCATGCGCTTTGAATAACTAAAAGCTAAAATATAAAGGGTGGATATTGTGGAAGGATTGCGTTTAGTTAAACCATCTGTAGGTTTAGAACATGAATATTTAGATATGCTCGATGATTGGAAAAAGAGTGGGGAAAAGCTTGTACCTTGGGTTTTACTCTTTGATACAAGCAATTTTCCGTCTATGGTTGAAATGCTTGAAGGATATAGCAAAGGAATTGGTTTGAAAAATGATCAAGTCGAACATTCGACATTTTGGTTGGTTAATGATGATAAAAGGATATTAGGGGCAGTTAATATCCGGCATAGATTAAATGATTATTTAATAAGAATTGGTGGTCATATTGGTTACGGAATTAGGCCAAGTGATAGAAGAAAAGGGTATGCGACGGAAATGTTGCGTTTAGCATTAGAAATTGTGAAGTCAATGGGAATAGAAAAGGTTTTGGTAACGTGTGACAAAGATAATATCGGTTCTGTAAAAACAATAATTAAAAATGGTGGTATTTTTGAATCGGAAGATTTAGATGAAGGAGTTTTGTTTCAAAGGTATTGGATAAATTTAATTAAAAAAGAGAGTAAATTGTGATGGCCGCCCGTGGTGCTTGTTTTGTGGACCCCCGACGTCACATATCAACGAGTTGCAGGCTCCGTGCCGGTTTGCAAAAATCTGGGTAGTTCGGCACTCCGACCAAATCCGCGGGCATAAGTCCTGTAAGACCCGCTGGACAGGAGCGGTTTCAAAGGAGAGGTGTCCGGCTTAATGCCCGCGGACTTCTACAACTCGTGGACGTTAAGCGAAATTGAAAGGAGGTCCTATGGGCTTTAGTAAGAAAGTTAAAGAGAGGGCGTTAGTTGCTTCTGCTAGACATTGTTGTATATGTCATAAATCTACTGGTATTAACATTGAAGTACATCATATTCATCAGGCTGCCGATGGCGGGAAAGATACATTTGAGAATGCGATTCCTTTATGTTTTGATTGTCATGCAAATGCGGGACACTATAATGATAGACATCCAAAAGGAATTAAATATACTTCAAGTGAGCTACAAGCCCATCGAGACAATTGGTACAAAATTGTTCAAGAGGGCGATCTTGACTTTATAGAAGGAGAAAGAATATCAACTAATTATTTTATGGTATCTGACCTCGATGGAGTTAAAAATATATTGGACGGAGATACAAGTCGAATCAAAGTTGAAGAAGCCTTAGTATATCAGAACGATATACTTGATTTCTGGAAGATGCTTATAGGAAGTCATGAGTATTGGTCTAAAAGGAAGTATGGGGATTGCATAGAAAGTGGTAAGCAATCTGGTAACGTTGTGACAGGAGATGTGTTGACAATTATTGAGACACCTTCAAAGGATGAAATTAGAGATGTTTCTCCACTGATTGATTATTTGGTATCAAATAATGTTGATGTAGATAAGTTTTGTCGGAAGTATATTTATGAATGTGCGTGTGATGGTTCTACTCATATTTATTATGAGTTTAGAGATTTCGCATTTCTTTTTGTGGCACTAAGAAACCAATCGGGAGAAGACGTATACTTAAATGAATGTACATTTGACGAGATTAAAGAATTTGAGTTGTATAATTTAAGTTCAGAAATAATAAGAGAGTGTTCATATTTGATGCCTCCTGTAACACTGAAAAAAGGCGAGACTGTCCTTGTTCCCTGCGGAATTTTGCTGAAACAGTTCAAGAGTGATGGCTATAAAGTTATCAACATAAGTAGTGATATAAGTGATATAGACCACGATTGCATTGATAACAGAATTAATAAGTATACCAATCAAGCATCTTTATCGTTTACATTTACCGTTGGAAAGTCACTGATTCCCAAATCGGTATCGTATGTTATTGATGGGATTAAGTATACAGAAAATCTAAGAGTATTAGATATGGAGAATCTGTACCTTATAGATAGAGAATTTTTGATGGGTTCTTGCCCGCACCTTGAGTTCTTATCAGAAAACAATTCAATTTATTTAGGAGAATTATTTTCTAATGAAGCAGAAGTTTCTTATTATGAGGTTGTAGCCCCTTCAGATGGAAAGGTGCGATTACACGAGATAGAGGATGAAGTAACATATATTAATAATATTAAACTAAATGGAGAGGATTTATACTCTGATATTGTTCTACACAAAGGTGAAACATTGGAGATTGATTGTTGTGAAGGGGATAAAGTAGTTTTTACTGGTCATTACGAATTAGAATACGACAAAAAATATTATGTTGATGATCCAATACATAAGAGATGGAAATTAAGTGTACTGAAGGGTGTACCTTTCAACTTCGCTTAACAGCGAGTTGACGACATGGTCAGTAATAAGGAAGGATGACACACGTCGTCAACTCGCGGAACGTTAGAGGACATAATGTACTAGTTTAGGAGGAGACTGATGTTTATAAGATGTGTTGTGATATTTTTTCTGGTATTAGTCTTAGCGTCATGGGGAGAAAATAACGTATCTTCCGTTACAACAGTTTTTGAAGATGATGCTGAATCTACGTCTAGACACGTAGAAGAGAACCTAGGTGTCGCACCTGTAGCAGCATCTAATGAGCAATCCATAGAATCAAAAGAAACAAGTGATTCAACTGTAGAAGGAATCACGGATTCAGAAGACACAATTCGTGAATTGGAATTTACTTTAGCAAATTTTGTGAAGCTGGATAATGAGAACAGACTACTAAAGGATGAGATTGCTGGTTTAAAAGATGAAATAGCACTCCTATATGCTGTGATTAATGAAGAGCAAGATACAAATGTTATTGATAGAACTGAAGAAATTGAGGCACTTGAAGAACAATTAGAGGCTGAGAGAAGTGAATATGATCATCAAAGTCATATGACAAGGGTATCGCTATGCGACATTGAGGACACTTTTAGGCGAATAGTGCATCATTTGAGTTATGATAATTATGAAGAAGTAGAGGGTTTACTTACTAATAACTTACAAGTATCAGATGGTCATATACAAAATTCGAATAATGATGGAGTTTTTGAACTACCGGATAGTGAATTTTACTTCACCATTGATTTATATTCAATTGATTTAGAGCTAAATAAAGGTGGCGTAATATATGAATTCTTTGACATTGAGAATAACAGAATTTACTTTTGTGTTGCTTCCTTTGTAAAGAAAGAATACACGTGGTATCTGGATGAAATTGAATCAACTTTGGAACCTTAGTTAAGCTTTCGTACATAACGTCCTCTAACAAGTTGTTGCCAAAATTATCAGCATTTAAGTTTGTCAAAGTTAGAAGTAGAATGAGCTGATAACTTCGGCAACAACGAAAACGTTATACGCAATACCGTACCAAGACTAGTAGTATAAAAAGATTAAATACAAAACGGTGAGGTATTAAAACCCGGCCCTAAGAAGTCCGGCATTCATGCTGGTCTTTGGGAAAGAAAGGAGAAAAGCTTATGAGAATTACAAAAATAAAAATAGTTAATTACAGAGGAATTAAGAGTGAGCAGTTAATACCACTCAATAATTTCACATCAATTGTTGGACAAAATGATTCTGGTAAGTCAATTATTCTAAACGCTATTGCTTCATTTTTAAACTTAAAGGAATATCCTATTATATATTCTGATTTTAATAATCCTGAATTTCCAATAGAAATAGCATGTACATTTATAACTTATAACATATCAGAACTTCTTGCTTCAAAGATAAAGACTAAAATTAAAAAAACTGATGGGCTGGATGAATTCTTAACGATTTAATAACTGATGGATGTGTTACGGTTAAGAAAACGATAAATGCTCCAAAGAAGTCTTTTGATTCTGAAGAAATATTGATGATTGATTATGATTCAGATGATTTTAGGTTTTTATATGGGAAAACTGACGAAGAGCTTAATGATATTATTTCTAATTATGAAATTACAATTCCTGTTCAAGGGACAGGAAGGAACTCAAAGATAGAGAAGATAAAGCACATTAAAGAGTATTGTAACAATCATGGGATACCAAAAAGTAAAAAGTACATAAGTGATGATTATAAAATATGTTCATTATTGCCAGATGTCGAACTCTTTAAAGCTGATTATGGTTTAGAAGCCGATACTAAATTTAAAACTAATTCAGTTAGTGAAATAATTGAATATTTAGATCAGGAAAGCCAAGGAGAAAAGAAACTTGCCATTGTTGAAAATGAAATAGAAGATGAAATGCAAAAAGAAGCACAATCTGTTAAGAAATACATGGATGATTATGTATCGAACCTTCAAAAAGTTGAAATAAAACCTACAATTGTCTGGAAAGATGCAATAAAAAGTGTAGATGTTTCTTTTCAATTTAATGGAGATTCAAGGCCAATACCTATGAGCCATAAGGGGGCTGGATACAGAAGATTGTTCATGGTAGCCCGTTTTCGATATTTGGCTGAAAAGAATAAGGGGTTGAGCGTTGTTTATCTAATTGAAGAACCTGAAACTTTCTTACACCCCTCTGCACAAAATGATTTACTAAATGCATTTCGTGAACTTTCTGAAGATAATCAGGTGATAATAACAACACACAGCCCAATCTTTACAGGTGCAACAAACATCGAATCCGTAATATTATGCAGAAAGAATGAGGGATCAATTTATGAGCATTATGGTACAAACGCAAGAGAAGTGTTTATTGATAGAATTGTGAATGAACTTGGAATAAGGCCATCTTACAATCTGCGTGATTGCCATGAAAAAATTGTTTTTGTAGAAAGTCATAATGATGTAATATTCTATAATTTCGTCTGTCAGCATCTTACTGGCTTAGAACTGCTAAACAACGATAAAATACTAGTTTTACCATTTGGAGGAGGAGAAGATATAGACAGTTTTCTCAATATAGACTACTTTGATAATTCGGGAAGGGGTTTGTATCTTATAATAGACAGTGATAAATGTCAAGGTAAATTTGAGAAACAAACCAAAAGAGCAGCTGACTTCAATAATAATAAAGCGAAAGGCAAAGCCTATGTCCTAAAGAAAAGTTGCCTTGAAAACTATTATCATCCTCGCGCTTTTGAGCGGAAATATGGCCTGCAGGAAGGCAGTTTCACTTTTATAGATGATGAAGAGTCATTTGAAAATTTAGAGAAGTACTATGAAACAATTATACAAGAAGAAGAAAGCTATGATGGGGTCTTTGGTATAGATTAAAAGGATACAGAATGTCTATTGGGTCAGGTGCCATACTTCACATAACAGTGAATTCCCAAAATCTGAGAGAATATGAAGGTAGTAACCAGACTTCGGGAATTCACGGGACGTTAGGCGACAGACTACTTTGAGCTAAATCTTACGGCAAGGAAGCGGGGGTTTTGAGTAAGGGGGAGAGGATTATGGTTAGCGGCGTGAGGAAAAGGGAAAGAATTATCTGGGTTTCACTAGTATCGGTTATTGTTGCCATTTCCGTACTCGTTATGGCAAAATACCAGATAACTTTAAATCAAGTTAATCAAAGAGTCACAGATTTAGAAGGTGAGAAGACAACCTGGACGCAGAGAGAGGCAAATTTGACTTCACAGGTTTCAGAACTTAAATCACAGGTTCACGCGAAAAACGAATTGATAAAAACATTTCCAACTAATAATCCGGATATTATTAATGGTTTGAAACGGCGAGGGTTTAACGGTGAGGTGCAGGAAATTATTGCCGACCTGTTAAATCATAATGAATTGATTCCTTATGACGGTGTTTTAGGTGGAAAAATGGGTTTCTACAGTAAAGAAAATGTATACGTGCTTTCGGATAAATGGGTTTATGCATATTTCGATGATGGACACGTTAATGGATATATGTTGCTTAGTTATAGCGTAAGTAGCGGGATTATTTCCTGGAAAGTGATCGATTCCTACTTATTCGGGCAGTAAATACACTCTATTTCAGAATGTCTTTAAATATGGTCCATCGCCTAACAGAGGGTTTGCAACATCGGAGAATACATACTGGGTAGTAACCCGACGTCGCAAACCCTCGGAACGTTATCTGAAATTCGTTCATCAAATTATAGAGATAAAGGAGAAAAATTTAAATGAGAGAAATAATATTAGCTATTCTTTTAGGTGTAGTAGCAGGAATAATTGATGTAGTTCCAATGATTAAACAGAAATTAGACAAATATTCAATTAGTTCAGCCTTTATTCAGTGGGTTATTCTTGGAGTAATAATAAATTCTTCCAATGTGTTTGGATTAGAAGGCTGGTTGAATGGTCTTGTGGTTGCAGTACTGTTGTCTCTTCCTATTGTATTATTAGTTATAAAAAATGATCGGAAATCAGTACCAATCATATTAACTATGTCTGCAGTATTAGGAAGTCTTATTGGTTTGATGGGACAAATACTTGGAATATAGGTGAGAAATTACATATGAGTGAGAAAAAGAAAATTCCTAAGCAAATTGTTAACGGACGCCTTCTAAAATTGTTGATAAAATATAAAAAGTTATACTTATGAAGTTATTTGTAATAAATGTTTAAATTCTTATATAAAAGAATGATATTAGTTAAAAGATGAACGAACATCAGATAACAAAGTATTGCCAGTTCCGCTCCTACGTCACTTCACCCAAATCCAGCAGCCTAAGATAAGAGCTATCTATGGCTGCTGGACTTCGGCAATACCTTAACGTTATCCTAAACCGTACGCAAGAGCCGCGCCGTCCTGGCGCGGACTACGGAGTGTGGTTGCTGGTGTGCACTTGTAAGGAAATGTGAAGTAGGATTATTAATATATCGTAGAAAGGTGGTAAAAAATGATAAAAAGAAAGCAGTCCATAATACTTATCCTTTTAGGGGTCTTTCTTATCACTTGTTTAGCAACGGGATGCAGTTCAGAGAAAAATATGGCAGAGAAAAATATGGAGTCGGTCCAAGCAACGGAAAACTTCTCTACCGATGGTTTGACACTGCTTGAAAGAATGAATGTCGATACAGATAGTGATGGTGATAAGGAAAGCATTGAAGTGTATACCTCTGCGCAAATCGCCCGTGATGGCCGAATGGGATGGGATACAGGCCACCAATGGGTTCTGCTTGTAAGGAAAGGAGAAGAAGTCCTCCCTCTTTTTGATGACTATGTGCAGCACGGGGGGCTGCAATTTTGGATAGCAAGCTTTAACCAAGATAAAATTGAGAGTCCTGAAAGCACAGATTTGCAAACAAAGATATATGTAGCAATAACAACGGGTGTTGACTTCAAATTAGTGGATTATTACTGGGATGAACAAAATCATTGTTATCAAAAAGAAGTTGCTTTCGATCCCCCGGATCAATGGAGCATGAGACATTCCAATAAATACAATATTCCCGACCCCGCTAAAATTGAATCATCATTAGCTTCCGGGACAGAGACAGACGGTAATACGGCTGACTATGAATATGATGCCACCAACCCCGTCGATGTGGCCCGCGCGGAGTATATGTCATGGCTTAAAGAGGATTACACCATTAGTATGAATGTAATCAACGCGGAAGTGGACGATGAAGAAACTCAGCGTCACATTAAAAGGTACAAAGGCAGTGAACTTGCTGAAAGCCGCGGCTGGACGGACGAATATCTTGATTGGCATTTCATCGTCGTCAAGGTGATATATGAATGTGAAATTGATCATACCAAAACATTTCTAAGGGACGGGCTTCTTGAGGTACATGTCTTTTTGACTCGCGATTCGGAGAGCGGCGTCTGGGCGGTTGTGGATAGAACGAGCCCTTCCGAAGTCTCGTAACGGAGGAATAAAAGAAGGGGCGTAAGTCACCTAGCACATCAAAATGATACGGAGGCTCAAGGGGCCGCCGTCCTTGGCGGCCTCTGAATCGGGGGGCGTACGGCATCGGATAACAGTGAATTCCCAAAATCTGAGAAAATATGCAGGTAGTAACCAGACTTCGGGAATTCACGGGACGTTAGACAACATTGTTAAAAAAAGAAAAAGGAGATCAGCAATCATGAGTAAGAGAATTTCTGAGTTTCCCAGTGAAGTAATAGATGAAATCAAATATTATGTGTATCGCCTGATTGATCCTAGGAACGGTGAAACGTTCTACGTTGGAAAAGGCAAAGGAAATCGAGTTTTTAATCATATGAAGTGTGCACTTGCTTTAGAAGAGTTTGATAACGTAAATGATAAATTGCAGGTTATACATGAAATTCATACTGCTGGATTAGAAGTGATTCATGTAATACATAGACATGGAATGGATGAAAAAAGTTCAATGGAAGTTGAAGCTGCATTGATTGATGCATATCCAAGCGCAACTAATATTATGGGTGGTACTGGAAGTAATGACTATGGTCCAATGAATGCTTTAGAAATCATCAATAAATACGCTGCTGAAGAAGCTGTTTTTGAACATAAGGTTTTGATGATAACAATAAATAAGTCTCTTGAAGGTCGTAGTGTGTATGACGCAACAAGATATGCGTGGAAGCTAAGCAAAACGAAAGCTGAAAATGCTGAGTATGTGTTAAGTGTAGTACAAGGAATAATAGTAGGAGTCTATAGACCAAAAATATGGCTAATAGCATCAATGGAGAATTTTTCTGAGTTTAATATGGATAGACCAGAAAGACTAGCTTTTGTTGGAAGTGAAGCAGATGAAAAGATAAAGAGTATATACTTGAGAAAAAGAATACCATGTAAATATAGAAAAAGGGGTGCAGCAAACCCAATAAAGTATAACTTTTAACAACGTCGTCTAACAGCGTGTTTACAACACAACGAGAAAACGGAGGATTTTGCGTCGTAAGCACGCGGAACGTATAGGAAAGTTTGGTTTTTTTCATAAAACAGTCGTAATTGAATTTAAAGTGAAAATGAAAGGAGGTTTACATGAGTTATTGTAAGTTTAGTGAAGATTTTATAAATAGAACGAAAGAAATTATTAGTGGTTATAGAGATTTGTTTGAAGAAGAAATCGAAAAAAATGATGGTTATGAGATTACATTACTTCTTAATAGTATGTTAGGTCTAGCGGTATTTACAAAAGATAAATTTTTTGACCATTTAACAAATGAAAAAACTTTTGCCGAGAAAATAGGAGAAATTAATGGAGTTAAAATATCAGGGTGTAATCCTGGGTTTAAAGATGGAGTACGTGTGCTAAGAAATACAATAGCTCATATGGGTGATTCAAGAGAAGATTATGAAAATGAGTTTAAAATAAACAACAGAGATGTGTCACTGCATGAAGACATAGGTGAAGTAAGAACTTTAGAGTTTAATTGCAAGCAAGGTAATATTAATTATCAAGTATTAGTGAACCTTGAAAAGAATAAATTAGCATTAGACAATTTTCTAACTAATCTTTGTGATGCAATTATTAGCAGTTAAAACCATCCTATAACACACTATTTCCAACACTCTAGGGGATGTTTTAGGGAAAGGGCGTCGTAAACAGTGGGAACGTTATAGTGAAATATACTTTTGAAAGGAAAGTGAAAATGGAGAAATTAAAAGAAATAGAAGATATGTTTAGAAATCAAGTGAGAAAAGATTCTAAAGTGAAAAATGCTTATTTATTAGTTCATTCACAAAAGTTTGATGTTCATATGAATATTGCAGAAGGCTCAACAGGTGATTTGTCTGCCAATCCTCGGCAACCTAATTATATGGCTAGTGTTGGTAAATTATTTACCTCAACTATAATTAGTATCTTATATGAGAAGGGAGAATTATCTTTTGATGACAGCATTAGCAACTATTTAGATGAGGAATTATTGGATAGTCTTCATATTTATAAGGGTAAAGATTATACAAATAGTATTAAAATCAAACATCTGTTGAAACAATCATCAGGTTTGTTTGATAATTTTTGGCCACTACTAGATAAAATTCTTGAGGATAAGGAATTTAATATAGGCCCACGGGAAGCTATCATCTGGGGTAAAAACAATTTAAAGCCTTATTGTCCACCTGGGAAAAAGACAAAATATACAGATACTAATTATCATCTTTTAGGATTAATCATTGAAAATATTACGGATAAGCCATTTCATGAAGTATTGAAGGATTATATATTTGTTCCTCTTGGAATGGAGAACTCATCTATGCTTCACTATTCTGATCCCATGAAAGAATATTCATATCCAATTGCACATTTTAGTATAGATGGGACAATAGGAAATTATCTTAAAAACTTTGCTGGACTTGACTATGCTGGTGGTGGAGTTGTAGCTACTAATGAGGATTTACTTAAATTTATGAAGGCTTTAGTGGCAGGTCAAATTGTCTCAAAAGATACTTTAGAGAAAATGAAGAATGATTCTAATAAATTATATTTTGGAATAGAATATGGTTATGGCATTTGGCAGTTTAAAGCTATCCCAGTATTGATGCCTAAAAAATATAATTGTTGGGGATGTGTTGGTGCAACAGGAGCATTTATGTTTTACCATCCAGGCTTAGATGCTTATTTGATTGGTACTTTTAACGATGTTTCTTATAAAAGTAAAGGCCTGAGGTTTATGTTAAAAGTAATAAAAAAATTGTTAAAAGTAGCAGATAAATGAAGGAGTTGTATACTTCACATAACAATGAGTTTACGGTTCTGTTACGCTTCACCTAAATTCATTAACCTAAGCCAAGTCTGGCTAAGGTTAATGAACTTCGTAAACTCGGATACGTTATAGAAAATTAGCGCTAAAAGAAAGACAAAGGAATATTTATGAAAAGTTTTTACTTCTATGATATTTATGGATAAAATTCCATTTTTACATTCTTCAATATTTTAATAGAATCGAAGGAATCCTTATATATAATCACCCATAGGAGGAAACCGCCATGTACGATATAATAGTGATTGGTGCAGGCCCGACAGGCTGTACTGCTGCACGGGAATTGGCTTGTAATGGCTATAAAGTATTATTGGTTGAAAAATTTAAGATGCCAAGAAACAAATCCTGTTCAGGTGTTCTTATTAAAAAGTCAATGGATTTGGTCAAGCGATACTTTGACGAGGATACACCAGAGTTTACGATGTGTATGCCGAAGGATAATCGAGGTATGGTTTTTACCAACGACAAGGGTCAAGAGTACCGATTTGAACAGGAAGGATTAAATATATGGCGGAGTTCCTTTGATTATTGGTTGGCAACAAAAGCTACCGAAGCTGGCGCGGAATTACGCGATGAAACAACCGCTCTATCATGTTTAGAACAAGAGAATTGTGTTATTGTAAATTTGAAAGGCACTTCTTTATTTTCCGAAAAAGCAAAGTTAGTCATTGTATGTGACGGTGTGGTAGGTTCTGTTAAGCGAAAACTTATACATACACCTCAAAACTATATAACTACTTATCAAACCTTCAATAAGGGTTCCATTAAATTGGATCATCATTATTTTTATGCCTATTTGCAGCCCTACCTATCGGAATATGATGCGTGGTTTAATGTAAAAGATGATTATCTCATTTTCGGTGTGTCTGTTAAGGATACAAGTAAACTTGAACATTATTATTCCGAATTTATTGGTTATATGGAAAAACATAATAACGCAAAAATTGAACAGCAAGAAAAAGCCGAAAAATGGCTTATGCCACACATTATGCCCAAATGTCCTATACAATACGGAAAAGGGAAAGTGCTGTTTGCAGGTGAAACTGCAGGATTTCTTAACCCTATGGGCGAGGGTATTTCAGCAGCAATGGAAAGCGGGCATGCGGCTGCGAAGGCGATTGAGAAAATAGAGTTGAATAACGACTTGGACTTGGAGACTGTATATTCGGCTTATCAAAATAACACTTCTGCATTAAGAGTTTATATGGAACGGCAATGGAATTTCGTTGCAAGCATGGCGAGTACATTTGATCACATGAGATTATGAGCATAATTTGTTGCTTTAAGTAACTTGAATTCCGATTATTTGTAAATTGCGAATAAAGTGGCTTGTGAAACTGATATTTGCGGGGTCGCCGTCCATGGCTCCCTCTGATTCACGGTGCGGGACGTTACCCTTCGCCTAACAAAGCATCTGCACAAGGGTGCGGATGAGCCAAGTCATGAAGAAAGGCTCCGGGAAAGAGCACGAAGTTTGCCGCACCACACCGTTTCGCCGGGTGACAAGCGCCGCCAGGAAGAGGGGCTCCGAGGGTCCGGCTCAACGGCGTCGCAGATGCCTAACGTTAGTTGACACCACAATATCGGGGTAGGGTGTTGGGGTCAACTAGTTTGGCTAATGCTCATAAACATCAGATCAAACAGCAGAGTATTTGTTATATCGCAGATGTAGATTAATGTGAAGTAGTTTTTTGAATGGGAGGGAAATCGTTGAAGAAGAATTTAAGAGCTATCCTATCAATATTGGTCATATTTATTATAGGTATTTGGGTTCTGTCAAAAATACCCTTTGAAAGTGATATTAACCAAACAATAACTGCAAAAGTATATAAAGATGGAGTTGTAGTTCAAGACACTTCAATTATTATCAATGGAGCAAGAAGTAATTATCTATTTGCTGATGAACAGTATTACGAAGGGCAATTTATTATAGAATATTACGAAAGAACGGGTCGTGAGGGGATGAAAGCAAATATTACTTGGAACAAAGAATATGAAGAACAAAGCATATTGTATTTCCAGAATGCTACATTCCCTACATTGGGGATTAATCATAAACTTCTTATCGATAAAGAAATGAAGGAGTTTGCTATAGGTATAGAAGATGGGACAATATTTGCGACTTCAGATGAAATACTTCATGATTATCTAGGAAAATTAATCCATTAAAATGAACATCATCTAATTAATGCGCTATAAGAAAGTGAGCTAGGTTATGGCATCAACTAACATGCCCATTCCCACAAGGGTGCAAGAAGCACCGTCAGGAAGCATGTTCAGCACCACACCTTCTCACTGGGTGCAAGCACCGCCAAGTAGGTATTCCTATGGGGTCCAGTTCCAAGGCGTCGGGAATGGCAGAGACGTTATCTGACATACTAAGTTTAATTTTTATTTCAAGTTAGTTTAACAAGGAGGTTTATAATGAATAAAAAAAAGGTAATTATTATTGGAGCTGGGATTGCTGGATTATCAGCAGGTTGTTATTTGCAAATGAATGGATATGAAACTGAAATATTCGAGGCTCATAATATTCCAGGAGGCTTATGTACTGGATGGAATAGGAAAGGTTATTTTATTGAAGGATGCATACACGGACTTTTAGGTTCAAATCCCACACACCCTCTTTATAAGCTTTGGAATGAATTGATTGATATGGATAAGTTAGAATTTGTAAATCCAGACATAAAACATTTATACCTTTTTGAAGATAGAAAATTTACTCAATATGCAAATCTGGATAGACTTCAGAAAAATATGCTAGAAATTGCTCCAGAAGATAAGAAAACTATCGAAGAATTTATTAGAGATACTAAGAAATTCCAATCTTTTCAAATGTCCTATGATAAGCCTAAAGAATTTTTTGACTTTCCAGGAAAAATTAAAATGCTAAAGGCATTACCTTTAGTTTTTGTTATGAAAAAATGGATAAATGTTTCAGCAGAGGATTTCTCAAATCGTTTCAAAAATCCTCTAATACAGAGTGTAGTCAAACATTTTGCCTCTCCAATACTTTTTGAAATGTTTGTATTATCAGAGATGGATTTAAAACGATGTGGATATCCAACTATTGGATCTCTGAAATTCTCAAAGCTTTTTGAGAATAAATATCTTGAATGTGGAGGAAACATACACTATAAAAGCAAGGTATCTAAAATAATAATTGAAAATGATAAGGCTGTTGGGATTATTCTAAGGGATGGTGAACAACACGATGCTAATATTATTGTTTCTGCTACCGATGGGAAGACTACAATTTATGATTTGCTTGATGGAAAATACACAAGTGAAACTATAAAAAAAGAGTATAAAAAGGCGGACTTGAATCCTTCAAAAATACAGATTTCATTAGGCATTAGTAATACTTTTGATGATTGGCCTCACACAGTAAAGATTGTTCTGCCATCTCTATATACCATTTCTGATGGAAGTAAATATAAATCCTTCGACATTTTAATATATAATGATGTAGAGGGATTAGCACCAGAGAACAAGACATTAATGGCTATTCAACTGGATACTAAGAATGGAGAATATTGGTTCACTTTAAGAGATAAAGATAAAGAGAAATACCGAACAGAGAAGGAAAAAATAGTAGAAGACTTAATTAATATACTTGACAGAAGAATTGGAGGTATAACGGGTAACATAGAAATGATTGATGTTGCAACACCTGCGACATATATAAGATATACTGGAAACTGGAGAGGTTCCATACAAGGTTGGGCAAATGAGAATATATTTAAGTCAAACCCTTTTAAAAAGGAACTACCTGGATTAGAAAACTTTTTCATGATGGGTCAATGGGTAGAACCGGGAGGAGGAATACCTAATGTATTCAAGAGTGGAAGGGATTTGGCACAGATTATTTGTAAAAGAGATAGAAAAAAGTTTAAAGTAAACCAATAGATAAGAAAAAATTGCGATATTAATAAATCCGTACGTCAGATAACACAGTATTGCCAGTTCCACTCCTAACGTCGTTCCACCCAAATTCCTTCGTTAAGGGCAGTCGCCCTAAAAACTCAGGAACTTCGGCAATACCTAAACGTTAGGGTGCCATAAAATGCTCAGTTAATTTTAAATAAATTGGATATGGTGAAAAGGAGGTATTCATGGGTTGGAAAGGCGATGAGATCGGTAAAGAGGACAAATGGGGACGGGGCAATATTGTCACAATAAAAAGAATAAACTAAATGTAAGAATATGGTGTAATTTGTTTGGATGAAATAGAGAAATTTTTATATTCTTATAACAGGAAAAAGAACTTTGATATAATGAACAGCCACAAAAGGTCGGAAACGGACATACACAAAGGCATTATTTTAAAAATCATGTGGCAAAATTGCTCCGTCCCCAATTGTCTTCTAATTCTATTTCCAACACTCTTAGCGAATGGTTTTAGGGGAAGAGCGTCGGAAACAGTAGGAACATTAGCAGACATTATTCATAGTTTATTGGAAAGGATATAGGAATGAATATATTTGTATATTTGGCTTATGCATTTATAGCATTAATCCTATTGATGTTTATAGCATTGGTGCTGAGCAAAATAAGGTATTTAGGATTTTTCAAAGTTATAGCTTCATTTCTCTTTAGTCTAGGGCTTATAACAGTATTCATTTACATGATATTTTTCTTTGGATATCTAGTTATTGGACTTACATTATTTGTATACAATATTTTAAAGATTGTATTGGAGAGATTTGTTATAGTGCAGTTGGCGACATATTTCGCTTTATTATTTGATTTGATATTTATCGCATATTTCATTGAATACGTAGGTTATTACATCCTAAGAGGAATAGAAAAACTGAAATCATCAAATAAATATAGGATGAGTCGAGGGTATAGGATTTTTGTAAAGATGATTAAGCCTAAAATGTTCATTTATTTATTAGCTACTATCTTTACTATCATTGCATCAATTGAGAATGCTATCGATGGAATATTGATAACACATGTTGAGTGGAATAGTATTAAGCCATTTCTTTTTGAAGCTTCAATTTCGTTCATTGCTTTTGATGGCTTTATCAATTTGTTAACTGATGAAAACGGGAAATTCTTAAGAGGTTTCAAGAAAAAGTGGTGGGAGCTATTACTAGACTATTTTGGACACTTCATAGATAAGAACAATGAGAAAGAAGATACTGCGGATCTTCCTAAATAAGTCTGCTAACAGCGTATTTCCAACACAACGAAAACTCGGTAGGATTGTTGCATCGGAAACACGCGGAACGTTCTACGACATATCGTGCAATGACGCGCCGTCCATGGCGCGGATGAAAAGAATTTGCAGTACTTCTTCGCAGAAATTTGTATGAAGGATTATAAAAAAAGACAATAATTGATTGATGCAATACAATTATGTATAGCTATTTGCCAATAAATTATATTCGGGGAATAGGTAATGGCAACAACCTGTTTCCCAACAGGGAGGTAAGGATAGGAAATGAATATGAAGAACGAACGGACACCGTCCAGAACATTGGACTGCGGACCTTTTTACCACGGCACAAAAGCTGACCTGAAGGCGGGGGACATGCTGGAACCTGGCTATAGCTCTAACTATGGAGAGGGAAAGAAAGCCAACTACGTCTATCTGACTGCGACATTGGATGCGGCAACGTGGGGAGCGGAACTGGCTGTGGGCGACGGACCTGGTCGAATCTATCGTGTAGAGCCTACAGGTCCCATTGAGGATGACCCCAATCTGACGGACAAGAAGTTTCCGGGGAACCCAACGAGGTCCTACCGAACCCAATACCCACTGCGAGTAATGAGCGAGGTTTTGGACTGGGAGGGACACTCTGCGGAGGAGCTCAAAAACATGCGAGATCACCTTGAAAAGCTTAAACGGCTCGGCATCGAGGCAATCAACGATTGACTGCGTGATGGTTGCTAAATTCCAATTTGTCTATGAGATTATAAGCTTATTCTTCATCTATGTGATGGAAATCTATTACTTCGACATAAGAACTATTAAGATACAATGTAATAGTATCAACACCATAAGGCGGATTATGGGGGCCTACAAATGTTGATATTCTAACTTTTAGAATATTTCCTAATCCGGATGGTTCAATAGAGATAATACGTTGATTGTGATATTGTCTATATTCCCCATAATGTTCCTTAACTGCTTCATGGATATATGGACTGATTAATGAAAGTAATACACGCTCTTTATAACTTGATTTACCTTCTTCAGATAGTTCATCTCAGGGGATACCTATATTTTGATTAATTGTATTTAGATTAACTATTTTAGAAGAGTCTGAGATTGAGATATAGGATAATATGATTATATTAAGTATAATAAAACACATAAGACCTATTAAACCTTTTTTGCTGATAATATATTTTTTTTTCAATAGAGACACCCCTCAATACAAATATGCCTACTATAAGAAAAAGAATTAGAATGAAACAAATTGACTAGGATTCACGTCTAATTATATAAAGGAGGTAGAGCCTATGAGAAGATTATTTATTATTCAATTTGTTTTTTTTATTTTAGTTTTCGGATTAATTGGCTGCGGAACAGGTAATAATGGTGAAAAAAATTTAAGTGAGAAGCCTAAAATTAACGATGAATCTAAGCAGGTGAATTATTTCAAAGTATCAATAAATGTTGAAAAGAGTAAAAATGACCTTGATGTTTATGCCACCATTACTTATATAGGAGAAGAAGCTGAAAGATATATATATCATGGTGGAAGTATTTTTTTCTTTAATGTTTATCAACAAGATGGTGATTTTGAATATATAGGAAATATGGATCAACCATTATTAACAACAACACTGATTCGAAATGAACCCCACAGAGTTGATTTTAACGGGATAGAAAAAGTTAAGTTAAAGCCAGGTACTTATAAATTTGAAGCGATTGCTGATTTTTCGTTGGATTCAGATAATGTTTTAGAAACAAAAATTGAAATTCCCGTTTTTAAAATTGAGGAAATTGAATAATTCCTTATTCAACTATTGGGTTCTTAAGTTCAACACGGTAAATGTTATATGACAGCTGGATGCGGGTAATGCTCGCCGTCCTGGCGGGCAGGTGAAAGCTAAACTTAGGCAATTAACTGAGGTGATTTAATTATGGACTATTACTCAAAATTAGCAGAAGATTATGAGGCTCTTAATCCTAAAGAAGAGATATTTCTTCAAAAAGATTTCTTTTCTCGGGTTGTTGAAAAGCATAAAATAAAGACTTGCTTAGATTGTGCTTGCGGTTTGGGTTGGCATTTATATATGCTTGATGACCTTGGGGTGAAGTGTTATGGGTCAGATATTTCTCCAGAAATGATTGAAATTTGTAAGAACAATTTAAGTGATAAAGGTATTGAACTGAAGGTAGAGGATTATAAGAAACTAGCAGATTCGTGGGAAACAAAATTTGATATGATTCTATGTGTTTCTAGTGCTTTGAACCATATGCTAGAAGATGAGGATATCGTAGTTGCTTTGGATTCAATGTATGAAAGGTTAGAAGAAAAAGGGATAATTGTAATATTTTCAGGAGTATCAGATGCTTTGGCGGCAAGCAAACCAAAGCTGATACCTGCAAGAATATACCCTGAGCAAGCAATTTATCATTTTATTGAATATTTTGATGATAGAGTTGTGTTCAACATATTAAACATTAAGAAGACCAAGGATTCATTCATACATTCACTTAACTCAATGACTTTAAGCTTACTCACTAAAGAAAGATTTGAAAGATGTGTTGCTAAAACCAGATTTAGAGAGGTAAGCATATTTGGCGATTTTGATTTTACCGATTATTTAGAAGATAGAAGTAACAGGTTATTCGCTATTATAAGAAAGTAATATTGAGAGCTGCCATCTGTGGTAGTCCTGGATTCATAGGAGTCAAAAATGAGCAAACGTGAAGAATATGGAATACAATTGAAGCAGTTAATAATTAAGAGTGAGAGTGCTTTTGGAGAACTGAAAGACATGTTGATTTTCAATTCCAACTTACCAGGACCAAGAGGTAATTTGGAGTTAGCTTATGCATTTGCCGATAGCTTAAAAGAAATGCAATACATTGATGATAACTTATGGCTAACTTTAAATGAATGGGCAGGAATAACATGTGAAGATACGCCACCAGATAGCCCTAAAGAATACATTCCTTTTTGTGCTGTACAAGCTCTGGGGGCTATATTTAAATGTGTTGATTTTGAAAAGAAAGAAAAAATTATAAAACTATTGCAGGCTACAGCAAATGATTCAAGATGGCGAGTTAGAGAAGCTGTAGCTATAGGTTTCCAATGGATTGAAGAAAATGATTTTAGACAAGCAGAATTAATCTTTAATAAGTGGATTGATGACGCTTCCATTCTAGAAAAAAGAGCAATTATAGCGTCCCTAGCTCACCCTCCTGTTTTGAATGAAAAAGATAATGTGCTATTCTGCTTTAAAATTACGGAAAGAATTTTGGAAGACATAATTAACTTAGGGAGAGAAATTCGAAAGACTGAAGAATTTCGTGTTTTAAGGAAAGGACTTGAGTACGCTATAAGTGTATTTGTTGCAAAACTACCTACTGAAGGTTTTGAACTTATGAAGGAGTGGGCTCAGAAAAATGATCCTGATATAAAGAAAATAATAAAGTCTAATCTAGGCAAGTCTAGATTGACAAAAAAATTTGAGCAACAGGTGAATGAAGTATTTGTTGTACTGAACAGTAATTCTGCCTAAAATGAAAAAGAGAAAACTTTCCCATTTTGTTAAGGGGAATTTTTAGAAAGAAATGATGAAAACGGAAGGAGGGTATGGCATTGAAAAATCTCTCGAAATCACAATATCGGTTTTTAGATTATGAATTAAAAGAACAAATGAAAAGGGATTTGATTACAGAAAATCAATTAGAGGAAATCATGAAAACATATGAAGAATCAGAAGGCCTCAATTTTATTAAGGTAATTTTGTCTGTAGGCGCAGTTCTAATAGGATTAGGTATCTTGAGTTTCATTGCAAGTAACTGGATACATATAGGACGAGTTATAAAATTATTGGTTATATTTTTAGCTCTTGGCGGGACATTGCTCACGTCATATAAGACGGAAATAAACTCTCCTAAAATTTCAAAAGCTTTTCTGTATTTAAGCACGTTGATATTCGGGGCAGGTATTTTCTTAATCGGTCAAATTTTTCATTTGGGAGGTACTTGGTCGGATGCTTTTTTAATTTGGACAATAGGGACCATTGCAATGGCATTTTTATCGAAAGATTTGTTGATTTCCATCTTTGCTCATTTATTGGCGGCTACCTTTATTTTATCTGGTTTTGATAAGAATATCATTATTTTAGGACTTTTTGTGACAGCACTGTTTTATGCTTTAAATAAATATTATAACTATTCTTCTGTGATGACTTTTTTCACAAATCTTATCAGTTTGATCTTTATACTTTATTTGTGTAATTACTTTGAAATAGAAGCTTTCTATACAATTGTCCTTTTTTTCTTAATTGGATTAGGTATGTATTATATGAAACATCCTTTGAATCTTCATGTTTTTCAGCTTCAAGGGTTAATTGTATTGAGCCTCAGCGGTTTGTTATTGACCATTGATGAAATATGGAGAGATATTTTCCACTTGGATTATGGAGGTATTTTTTCAATTGTTTTTGGTATTTGTTTTCTCATTTATCTATTGAGTCTTGTAAAAAAACAACTGTTAACACCATTAATATTTACCTGTGCCATTATAATGAGGTATTACTTTGATACGCTATATGATTTTTTGCCAAAATCCATGTTTTTTATTTTTGGAGGAATGATTCTTCTTTCCTTTGGCGTTTACTTTGAACGAGTGAGAAAAAAACGTGGAGGTGATATGGGATGAAAGAATTATTTAAAAAGAGAGGATTCAAATATATTTTAATTTTTGTTATTTTCACCCTACTACTCACTTCAATGATGGCAAAACCTGTGCTAACATTATTTTTGGGACAGGAAATTCAGATCAAAGTAAAGGCTTATGATCCCAGGGACATTTTTAGAGGAGACTATATTCAATTGGCTTTTGAAATTGATGAAATCTCTGTAGATAAATTGGATTCAGATATCAGGCAGCTATCTGAATCAAACTTGGAGAAAAATTTGTATAATAAAGAATTATATGTTCTTGTAACGCAACAGGGAACTTACTATGAAGTGGATAAAGTGACTTTAAAGACACCTAAAGAAGGCCTTTATTTGAAAACTAAATTTCTTTATGCCCAGAGACATGAAAATAATGAAGTCACAGGAATCATCGTAGAATATCCATTGGATAAATACTTTGTTCCTGAAAATACTGGAAAGGAATTGGAAGAGAAGGTGCAAAAAGGTGAAGCGTATGCAACGATCAAAGTATTTAAAGGATATGCAGTATTGGAAGAGATTTTAATGGAAAAGTAGGGGATGCGTTTTTATATAATTCATTGATTTATAAAGTCTTAAAGTAGCCGAAAGGAATATGAAGGGGATTTTGCATGGCAGAATCCTCGTTTTTTATAGAAATTCAATTATTAAAAGCAATTATTGAAAAGAAGGAACAAAAATATTGGAAAAAATGTCATATATATAACAGACAAGATAATTAATTAGTATTTAAGAGAGGGAGTGGATAAGTTCATGTGGGTTATTAAAAGAAGAATGACATTCGTACTTGTGGGAATAATGATTTGTGCTTTGTTTTTTCAATTAACGAGTTATGGTGAAATGAATAAGGGTCCTGTTGAAGAACGACTTAAGAATGCAGTCGTTGTTTATGTGAACAGCAACTTTGCATTGGTGAACAATGAAGAAAGAAAATTAGATGCGGATGACAATATTACTCCGATGATTAAGAATAGCAGAACGTTAGTGCCCATTCGTTTTATTGCAGAGTCATTTGGTGGAGAAGTGTCATGGGACCAAGAATCTTCAAAGGCCTCTATTGTTGCACAAAACAAGACCATAGAAATTATTTCAGGGTCAAAAAAAATGATGGTAAACAACAACGAGTATCAGTTAGATGTTCCGGCACTTTTAGCAAATGACCGAATATATGTGCCCCTTCGCGCTGTAAGTGAGGCCTTAGGGAAAGAAATTTTCTATGATAGAGGTTTGATCATCATCAGCAATATTAAAGATATTTTTGACTCGGATGGTGAAAAGAACCTGTTGGATACACTTATATCTAAAGTCAACAAGCTTCCTAATGTAGGAAGCAAAGAAAAATTAAAATCTATTCTTCAAGAAATGCAAGGGTCGCCTTCTGATACTATGAGAAAAACCATGAATCTTCAAGCAATGGAATCAGCAGATAGTGTCGCAGAATCTGAAAGATCCAGTACCGGATATTCTGAAACAAATGTGCAGGTTCAAGGTGTAGATGAAGCAGATGTTGTAAAAACAGATGGAAGCTATATTTATCAGGTGAGTGGTGAAAGTGTTGTGATCTCAGAAGCATATCCTGCTGAAGCATTAAAAGTGATTAAAACAATAACTTTTGATGAGGCGTCTTTTATGCCCCAAGAGCTCTATGTGGATCAGGAGCATTTGGTTGTCATTGGTTCATTTCATGAGAATTTTGTAGACAATAGCAATATGAAAACATCCATTTACCCATACTATCCAATGAATAAAGTGAAAGCCTATATTTATGATATTTCAGATAAGAAACAGATTAACAAAGAGCGTGAAGTGGAGTTGGAAGGCAATTATAAGTCTTCTCGAAAAATAGGAAACATTCTTTATATGGTTGCAAATTACGGTATCCATTATCATATTATGGATGAAAATGATGAACCCTTGGTCCCGTCCTATAAAGATTCTATGATGGGTGATGATACGGTTAGAGTGGCTTACGAAGATATTAAATACATACCCCCTGTTATTCAGCCTTCCTATTTAGTAGTTGGAGCATTAGACCTGAGTAGCACTGAAAGCATGCATGTGGAAACCTATTTAGGCACCAGCGATGACATCTATATGTCCGAGAACAACCTTTACATTACAATAAATACATTTAACATGGGGGATTTCAGGATGCCAGAGGAAGATCGTATATGGGATTCTCATGAGCAAAAATCATTAATTTATAAATTTTCCATGGATGACACAAACATTACTTATCTTGCTAAAGGAGAAGTTCCGGGAAGAATACTCAATCAATTTTCCATGGATGAGCATCAGGATGCTTTCAGAATCGCAACCACTACGGATATCTGGGGAAATAATCAAAGAACCACTTCTAATAATGTTTATGTGTTGGATGAAAGTTTAAACATTACCGGGCAACTGGAAGATATTGCGCCAGGTGAAAGAATTTATTCAGCGCGATTCATGGGAGACAGAGCCTATATGGTTACTTTTGAGACGGTTGATCCCTTGTTCGTATTGGACTTAGAGGATCCATGGAAGCCAGAAATTCTTGGAGCTTTAAAAATTCCTGGGTTTAGCAATTATTTACATCCATACGATGAGAACCACCTTATAGGATTTGGCAAAGATACAGTTGAACTTCCCGTAAAAGACCATAATGGGAATGAAGTCGGTACAAATACTTATGAGGTTGGCATGAAAATAGCTCTTTTTGATGTGCGGGATGTAAGCCATCCTATTGAAAAGTTTCATATAAAAATTGGCGATAGGGGAACAGATTCTGAACTTCTTAGGAATCATAAGGCACTTCTCTTTGACAAGAAACGAGATTTATTGGCTTTTCCTATTACCATTAGAGAAGTAAAAGGCAGTCTTGTGGACAATCGCACGGGATTTCCCCAGTATGGTGAAACCACTTTCCAGGGCGCCCATGTATATAAGCTGACTCTTGATGAGGGCTTTGAACTAAAAGGAACAATGAGTCATTTGACAGATGAAGATGATCTGAAATCTGGATACTATGAAGTAGATGGTAGAAAAGAAGTGAAAAGAATTTTATATATAGAGGATGTGCTTTATGGCATTTCGGATAACACCATAAGTGCCTTTGATATTAATTCCATTGATGAAATTAATAGAATTGATATCAAATAAATGAATAATGAACTGAAAAACTCTTAGCCAATCAAAGATTGGAGAGTTGCTGTATGAGACCTGCGACGTAATCAAAGATTACTGCTAGGGCTTCAACTGAAAAACTCTTAGCCAATCAAAGATTGGAGAGTTGCTGTATGAGACCTGCG